>PLKR01000285.1:0-4858 GCA_003140655.1 Acidobacteriaceae bacterium
TCAAGCCGGCCAACATTTTTGTTACCACGCGCGGGCAGGCGAAAATTCTCGACTTCGGTCTGGCTAAAGTCACCATCAAACTGGAGAGCGGTGGCATGAGCGCCCCGACCCTCGACGTGGAAGATCATCTCACCAGTCCGGGCAGCGCGCTCGGCACGGTCGCCTACATGTCGCCGGAACAGGCGCGGGGCGAAGAGTTAGACGCGCGCACCGACCTGTTCTCCTTTGGCCTGGTTTTGTACGAGATGGCAACCGCGCGTCCGGCATTCTCGGGCGGAACTTCGGCCGTTATTTTCGATGCCATTCTGCACAAAGTGCCGGTCTCGCCTCTGCGCCTGAATGCTGAACTTCCCCCGGAACTTGATCGCATCATCAATAAAGCGCTGGAAAAAGATCCCGAACTGCGCTACCAATCTGGCGCCGAATTGCGTGGCGACCTGAAACGCTCGAAGCGCGATTCGGGCTCTGGACGGTCCAGCGCCGCTTTGCCCAGCGCGAGTGAGTTGCCTGCGGGATCATCGGCAAGCGGCACGGCGAAAATAGCAACGCCGCCCGCCAAATCATCGCGCAACAAATACATTGCCGTCGCGGCCATCGTTGCGCTCCTCGCGGTCGTCGCCGTGGCCGCGTACTACCTGCGCAATTCCTCTACTGGCGCAGCCAAAGTCACGCAGATCAGCCATTGGAACAAGCCCATGAACAGCGCGGTTCTGTCGCCCGACGGCCACACCGTCGCCTTCACCTCGCCGGTCGCGGGTTTCGACCAGGTGTTCGTAATGTTGGCTTCGGGAGGCGACCCGCTTCAACTCACCAACGACTCAGTTAGTAAATATGTGGAGGCTTTTTCGCCGGACGGTACCGAGATCTACTACTCCAACGACTTCACAGTAGAAGAGAGCTTCAGTGTACCCACCCTCGGCGGCGCCTCCAGCCTGGTCGCCTCCGGAATCGCCCTGGCGATCTCTCCCGATGGAAATTCTTTCTATTTCATAAAGGGCCGCCGCGGCGAAAATGCGGTCTTTCGCAAGCCCAAGGTCGGCCTCGGGGAAGAGATGATCTTTCACTCTCCGGAGAGCTCGTACCCGGCACACCTACTGCCTTTCCCAGATGGCAAGGACCTGCTGGTCACCACGGGAGATGATCAAGTACTGGGTTCTACAACGGTGACCTTCTACCGCGTCAATTTGGCCACTCACGCGTCCCAGAAAATCGGCGAACTATCCGGCAGCCCAACCGGCCTGGTCTGGAGTGATCCCGGCAAAACCTTCCTGTGCAGCCGCACCGTCAACGATGTCACCAATATCTGGGAGTACCGCGTGGCCGATGGCAACCTGAGACAAGTGACAACCGGCGCCGGTCCTGATCTCTCACCCATGCCCGCACCCGCCACCAAAGGAATTTATTTCGTCAACGGCAGGCGGTCGGGCTTTCTCACGGTTTACCATCCGCAGACCAAGCAGTCGTTCGACTTAACCAATGAAGAAGCCACTCAGCCCGCCCTTGCCTGGGATGGCCGCCACGTCATGTACATCACCCTTTCGGGCAACGCACAGCAGGGAGATCTCTGGGTTTCCGACATCGACGGAAACAACCGAGTCAAAATCACTTCCGGAACAGAGCTGATAACCGTTACATTTACGTCGGATGCTTCCAGGCTGGTGTTTGCAGCCTCTGAGGGTGGCAAGACAAAAATCTACATCGTGAAAACCGACGGCACCGGCCTTCGCCAAATTCCCTGGTCAGGAGCAAATGGCGGCTATGGGTCGTCCAGTGTCGATCCGAACGTTTTCTACCTGGGTGGTCAGGAGACCGACTTGGGCAAGACTTCCACCTGGAAAGTCGCCGCGGATGGCTCCAGCATCGAGAAGTTAGTGGACAATTGCGGCGCCGTCTGGGATTCATCGCCCGATGGCAAATACCTGCTCACGTCTCTAAACTCAGTCAGCGGATCGCCCGGTATCAGCGAATTCTCTTTGGCCGATCGCAAGTGCATCCCGCTGGTACCGGAACTGGCGACGCTCATTGTGCACTTCTCCGCCGATGGCAAATCAATCCTTTACCTGGGCGCTTCGCATGGAGAGACGACGATCTATCGCCAGCCCTGGCATGACGGAAAGGTGACCGGGCCCGCCCAAGTGGCCCTCAAGCTCCCATTCGCATTCCGCCAGGGCTACTCGGGCAACGCGTACGACTTTTCCAAAGATCTTTCCTCGGTTGTCTACGCCCGGCCCGCCGGCCACGCTGACCTCTATCTTCTGAGCCAGAAGTGAACCTCGCGGCGAAATTGATAAAGACAAAGGCCACAACTCTCGTCGTGGCCTTTGTCTTATCCGTGTGAATCCGTGCAAACCCGTGGCAAAGAAGTTAGTGCCGTCCCCCGCCAGGGCCGCCGCGTCCACGATCGCGCCCGCCGCCACCGGGACGTCCACCGCGCCCGCCGCGTCCACGATCACGCCCGCCGCCGCCGGGTCGTCCGCCTCGCCCACCGCGATCTCCGCCGTGCGGACGATCACCCTGAGGCCGGTCGCCGCTGGCCACATGCGCCACGCCGTCGCGATTAAAGTTCGGTTCGCCTTCGGCTTCTTCAGGGAAGTCGCCGCCGCCTTCAATCACCATCGTGCCCGTCACTGCCGGAACCGGCTCGCCCTCTGCCACCGCTGCCGCGGGTGCTCCTTCCGGACCACCGCCGCCGCCCATTTTAGCGCGCTGCTCTTTCAGAATCGCTTTGCGCGACAACCGGATGCGGTTGCCTTCAACCGCCAGCACCTTCACCAGCACTTGATCGCCTTCCTTCAACTCGTCGCGGATGTCACCAATGCGATGCTCCGCCACTTCGCTGATGTGCAGCAAACCGTCGGTGCCAGGGATGATTTCGACGAACGCGCCGAAATCCGCCAGCCGCGTTACCTTGCCTAAATATGTTTTCCCTACTTCCGCAGTCGCCGTCAGATCGCCAATGATCTGCAGCGCCTTCGCGGCCGATGCCTGATCGCTCGACGCAACCTTGACCAAACCGGAATCTTCCACATCAATCTTCACACCGGTTTGTTCCACGATGCTGCGAATCATCTTCCCGCCCGGCCCAATCAGGTCTCGAATCTTGTCGACCGGGATCTGCACCGTGTAGAAGCGCGGAGCGAAGTCGGAAATCTTCTCCCGTCCGGTGGAAATCACTTCTTCCATCTTGCCCAGAATGTGCAATCGCCCGCGCTTCGCCTGCGCCAGCGCCTCCCGCATGATCTGCGAAGTAATGCCGGCAACTTTGATATCCATCTGCAGCGCGGTGATGCCATCTTTCGTGCCCGCGACTTTGAAGTCCATATCGCCGTAATGATCTTCCGCGCCAGCTATGTCGGTGAGAATCGCATACTGCTCGCCTTCCTTCACCAACCCCATGGCAACGCCCGCCACCGGAGCCTTCAGCGGAACTCCCGCATCCATCAACGAAAGCGAAGCCCCGCAAACCGTAGCCATCGACGACGATCCGTTCGACTCGAGAATGTCGGAGACCACGCGCATCGCGTAAGGCCACGCCTCTTCCGTCGGCAGCACTCCCGAGATCGCGCGCTCTGCCAGCGCCCCGTGTCCAATCTCTCTTCGCCCCGCCCCCCGCATGAATGCAACCTCCCCCACCGAGAACGGCGGGAAGTTGTAGTGCAGCATGAAGCGTTTCTTGGCTTCGCCTTCGAAGCCTTCTAGGCGCTGCATGTCGTCGGAGGNNGCCGGCTTCGATCCAGATTTCGCGGACTTCGTCGAAGGCGCGGGCATCGGGACGGCGTTTCTTCTCCAGCACTTCTTCGCGGAAGATGCGCTCGCGCAGAGTCTCGAAGTATTGCTTCAGCTTCGCCTGCGCTTTTTCGTCGTCCTCGGGGATTTCGGCTTGCAACTTTTTCTTCAGTTCCTTGACTAGCGTGTGGCTCTCGGCTTTGGGATGTTTCTTGGTGTCGAGNNTGACTTCCCTCTTCTTCTTCCCGGCTTTAGCGCGCAGGTCGTTGATGGCGGCGCAGATCTTCTTGATCTCGGTATGTCCGAACTCGATGGCTTCGACGACGATCTCTTCGCTTACTTCTTTCGCGCCCGACTCGATCATCACGATGCCGTCGGCGGTTCCTACCACCATGATGTTCAGCAAGCTCTCGCGCATCTCGTCATACGTGGGATTGATGATGAACTGTCCGCCGATCTGGCCGACGCGGACCGCGCCGATGGGGCCGAGGAACGGAATGTCGGAAAGGGTGAGCGCGGCGGATGCGCCGTTGATGCCGAGCACGTCGGGATCATTGTTAGTGTCGGCGGAGAGCACGAAGGCGATGACCTGGGTCTCGCACTTGAATCCGTCGGCGAACATCGGGCGGACGGGGCGATCGATCTGGCGGCTGGTGAGCACTTCGCGCTCGCTCATGCGGCCTTCGCGCTTGATGAAGCCGCCGGGAAAACGTCCACCGGCATAGGTGTATTCGCGGTAATCGACGGTGAGGGGAAAGAAATCAATGCCCTCGCGAGGATCGGCGTTGGCGGTTGCGGTGGCGAGGACGACGTTCTCGCCTATGCGGACAACGGCCGCGCCGTGGGCCTGCTTGGCCAATTTTCCGGTTTCGAATGAGAGTTGTTTGCCGCCGGCGAGGTCGACTGTAACGGTACTAGCTTCTGGTTTCATGTTTCATCCTTCTTATTGTGATCAGGAGGGCAGTCGTGCTTTTCCGTCTACGACTTCGATGTTGCGGGGATGGAAAAACGCGTTCAGCCATGGATAGGTGGCCGCCACGAGAGATGGGTTCCGAGATACGGTCGGAATACGTCTTCGATAATACGCACGGTGTGAATTGGCTCAGTGCTCGGCCGGCTTCGAGAGGAAGGC
>PLKR01000285.1:4911-11470 GCA_003140655.1 Acidobacteriaceae bacterium
AGCCGTGGTCCTTCTGGTGCGTCTTGAAGTGGTCCGTCAACTGGCCAATGCGTTCACTGATGATGGCGATCTGAACCTCGGGACTCCCCGTGTCAGTCGCGTGCGTCTGATACTGGTCAATGACNNCACTAACCTGGTGCACTCCTGTTCTGATTTTATCTTTGTGACTGGGATGAGGTTATCATGCGGCGGGAGGGGGTGTAAAGGCGGAGGACGGGGCAAGAGTTCGCGAACATGAGGCTGCGGTTCCGTTGGCGGAGAGATAAAGTTAAGATGGATAAACGATCAAGAGGTAGCTCTCGTGGAATTCGGCCCCTCCAATTCGGGGATCCTGTGTCCGTACTGCAACGAACGCGAAGTGGGGTCGGACGACCACATCTTCCTGGAAGCGATTGGGGGCCGTAGAACGATTCGAGCTTGTAAGCCCTGCAACGACCTCTTCGGACACAGCTTTGAGGGCAGTGCAGTGGCGACTTTCTTCCACCCCCTCATGATTCAGCTTCGTGGCGTTGGTGTGTCCGTGATCGATACAGGAATCAAGTGGAAACGAGCCTTTGTCGACGATTATGGAATGGTGTACAACGCCGTGCCGGAGAAGGACGGATACAAGTTTGAATCGACCAACGTTGTCGTAAATCGAGATAAAGCCAACCCAAGAACGTTTCTGCCTGTTCTCGGCGATGACCGTGTTGGCCGCAGGCAGATGAAACAGTTTCTTGACCCGTCCAAGTTTCGTCTGGTTTCGACTGAAAAAAGACTGGTCAATGTTCCGCAGGAACTGAAACTCGATTGGGGTTTTAGTCCCGACCTACGGCTCACGGCGCTCAAGATGGCGTTTGCTGTCGGGGCTATTGCTTTCCCTGATGAGGTAGCGAACTTCGTTGAGGCGCGCAAAGAGCTCACGCGGCCCGATCTAAACGTAATGCCAACATCTGTTGCGGCAGACCTCCGCGACCATGCCGGGCTTGATTCTCTTCGTGATGCTTTGTGCCATGTGATCTATGCCGAGCAGGGGGACGACTGCATACACGGGTTCGTGCAATTGTTCGGAGCTGTCCAGTTCTGGGTACGGCTGGCGGCGCAAGTCTCCGGTCGCCGCACCGACGCCTTGATCGCCAAGCTCGATCCGGTAACAGGGGCTGAGAGCTTCGGCAGTTTGCCACCGCTGAACCTGCCCCCGTTCCGTGAGGGGATGGTGGACGGCCTGGCACCGATGAGAAAGCTCAATGCTGGAGCTGCGCACCGCGGTGCACGAACCGCTGAGATGCTCAAGGTGAATGAGATCCGTGTTGACGGCGTTCCGTTGAAGGCGCCGCCGAGACCCTACTGGATGTCTTCGTGGACCGGGTACGTGCCGAAGAAGCGGACCTGAGGATGGTCCGAGGATTCGCTCGCCGCAGGTCTCGCCGAAGAGTCGGGCGTTGCGAGGAGTAGCGGTGGGGATCATCTCTCCTCCTCACGGGCCGGCAGAATCGGAGGCGAGTCGGCCCACCTTTCCCTGGCTGCGTTGTCGGCACTATCTTAACTTGAGGCTGCCCGGTCCGTCGCGGTTTTCGGCGGGCGGGTGGCGCTGAGTGCGATCGTTAAGGTTCATCCGGTGAGCATTATTGCTCAGACCGTTTTAATCCCGATTTGGTAAAGTTAATGTGATGGTGTGTCCGAATCTCGACCCGGATTCGTGCGCAAGACACAGCACGAAGCCCGAGAGGCGGCGCAGAGATAATCGAAATGAGGTTATTCCATGAAAAAAGTAATGTTCGTATTTGCTATGTTGGGTCTCGGCACGCTGTGCTGGGCAGGGTCGGCGCGGCAAGATGCCACCGACCGGCTGGACAATGCTACCAGCGTGCTACACGAAATTATGGGAATGCCTGACAAGGGAATCCCGGAAGAAGTGTTGGAGCATGCAAAGTGCGTGGCCGTCATACCGCACATGGTCAAAGGTGGCTTTGTCTTCGGAGCGGAAGGAGGCAAAGGCGTCGCCACCTGCCGCACGGCGCATGGCTGGAGCGCGCCGGCGTTCATCACGATTTCGGGTGGAAGCTGGGGGCTGCAGATCGGGGTGGAAGCCGTGGATGTGGTAATGATCTTTCAGAATGACAAATCGATGGAAAGGCTACTCTCGAGTAATTTCCAAGTTGGCGGGGACGCTTCCGCGGCAGCGGGTCCAGTTGGACGCCATGCCACGGCCGGTACGGATTGGAAGTTGGATACAGAGATCCTGACCTACTCCCGTGCCAAAGGCGCGTTCGCTGGGCTCACGCTGACAGGTGCATCGCTCCGCCAAGACGATGATTCACGGCGTGCGATCTATGGGGACAACGTCACAACTCGGGCTTTGCTGTTGGGCAAAGTGCCAGTTCCAGCCGCAGCTCGGCCGTTTCTTGCGGAAGTGCGCGGAGCAAAAGCTGAGGCCAGATCCGACAAGAATTAGGGCTTCCTGACTCTCGGTTCGAAATGACCTCGGGGATTCGGGGGGGCGGGCCCAGCTTTCCCCGGCTCCGTTGTCGGCGCCATCTTAACTTGAGGCTGCCTCGTCCGTCGCTGTTTTCGGCGGGCGGGTGGCGCTGGACTTGCTCCGACACGCACGGGCAAGCCAATCCCCGCATCAAACGCGGGTCCAGAGGCGAGTTACATAGGTCCCTTCGGCAGGCTTAGGGCAGGCTCTTCGTTGGGAGTCGCCCGCGTTGCGTGCGACTCCGCTTCCTCAGGATGACAGCGAAAGGCAAAGTCAAAATCAAAGTCAAAGGCGACGGACAGGAGAGTGTCGGTCCCACACGGGCAGAATCAAGATCAAAGTCAAAAGCAGCGGGCGGGGCGCCCGCTCTACACTCGCTACGCGAATTCCAGGCTGTCTGGTTGGCGGAGGAGGTGCCAGGCTTCGCGGTAGGGGTTGTTGGGGTGGGGTTTGCGGCGGTTTTTGGGGCTTAGCAGGAGGCTGGTCAGGCCCAGGATGTGCGGGAGGGGGAAGATGAACCAGGAGTCTTCGGGATTACGTAGGCGGCGATGAAGTCGATTTCGGAGAGTTTGTAGGGGACGGCGCGTCGTCTGTCCCCGAATTTGCCCGCCCGCTTCCTCGTGCCCATGAATTGTCACTAAGTGACCAAAATTGGACAGAATTGGTCGAGACAGTTCTGCCACACTGCAGCCATGACGACTCAAACGATTCCGGAATATCTTGAGGAAGAGCGCCAAAAAGCTGCGGACACTCAGCTACGAACGCAAGAGGAAGCTGCGCGCATCCAGCCGTTGCAGCATGGCCACCATCGCACGGCGAAACAGTCCAAGGTGGAATTGCTGGCTCCAGTCAAACCCGCAACCAAAAAGAAGCGAAAGAGAAAAACTGCCGTGGTAGCTCGCAAGAAGCCACGCGCCGCGGGAAAGAAGGCAACGAAAAACCGCAAGAGGGCGTGACCTGCATGTACTTGTCGCAANNGTGGGATGATCTCAACCGCATTCAGAAATAGTGCAACTAAAAACATAGAGGAGGAACTCGTGAATAAGGATCAAGTTAGTGGCAAGATCGATCAGGCAGTAGGCAAAGTGGAGCAAAAGGTCGGACAAGGTGTTGGTAGCAAAAAGCTAGCGAACAAAGGAGTTGTCAAGCAAGCCACAGGCGCGGTGAAGGAAACCTGGGGCGATGCCAAGAATGCCGCGAAGCAGATCCACGAATCGCACAAGGAAGCCGCTTCCGAGAAGGCCGCCCAGAAGCGGGAGACCATCAGTCAGTCCGTGGATGACGCGAAAGATAAGGCGAAAGGCAAGATTGAGGAATTCAAAGAGCGCCACTCTGCGTGACATCTGAATTCGGCCTGTCAGGGATCTTCTTCGGGTTTTCCCTGAGCGCTGAGCTGCTAGTTGCCCCTGCGGGCAGGCTCAGGGCAGGCTCTCGGGAGTCGCTCGCGTTGCGGGCGACTCCGCTTCTTCAAGATGGCAAGGCGAGTCAAATGACATCCCTTAAAAGGACGCCTACAATGAATACCCGATACTCGACCGTCGAAATGAAAGGTTAGCGTGCGCAAATGACAGTTCTCACTCCACTTCTGAACGCCCTCGTCATCCTTCGCAACGTCGTGGGCATCATCGGATTACTTTTCGGGGCGTACCTGGTCCTGTCGGCGCTGCCCGAGTTGCCGCGCTACGTCCGGATAAAAATGATGTAACAGCATTTGTATAGGGCTGGCGCGCTTTTCCGTGGCTCTATTGTAGGCACTATCTTAACTTGACGCTGCCTCGCCCGCCCGCCGTTACTGACTCTGCTTCACGACGCGTCCATTGAGCGGCTGCGGGGGCCGGACATCGTGCGGATAGAGCTTGGCGAAGGCGCTAATCTCCTCGGCCGAAATATCCATCGGCGTCTTCAGCACAAACCACGTGACGCCCTCACTACAGGGCGGAGCGGTTAGCGATCCCATGTACGTGTAGTAGGAGGTGTCGCGGGGCAGCAGGCCGGCGGGATTCACCTCGACTCCGGCGATCTCCTGCTCTTTGCCCTCGGTCTTTGGCATATGTTCCCAAAGCTGCTGAATGGTGGCGTTCGCGCCGCCCGCCTTCAGAAGAACTGCGACTGCGGCAACCTTCCCGTCGCTGGCTTGGTGCATCAAGTGGACCACCATGTCGTAGGGCTTACCGTGAATGTACTCTTCGCTCGGACGGTGAAAGTGGAATTGTGTTAGTTGATACCGTTGGTCTCCCACAATCAGAAAGTTTCCGCTTTCCGGGGCGTCGTGGTAATTCACCCGGATCGTGTAGCCGTTGTTAATTAAATATTTGAGCGGGCCGCTCTTGTATTCGAATCGTAGGGCGGGGAGTTCAGCTTTCTCGGCATTTTGAATGTCGATCGGTGACTGTTCCTTCCCGGCGTTGCAGGCAGCATAGTCCGGGTCCAACTCGCTCCAATGTTCGGCCCCGGTTGGCCCTTCATAGCTCCATCGTGTCTTCCACTGCGCGTGTGGACCCGCGGGCACCAAAACTGCCGCAACAACCAGCAATGCAAACGTCATCCAACCTTTTCGCAAATTGCACCTCGCTTTGCGCTCAACGGCTTATCTGCCTGGTGAAGGGCGCTGTCGGACCATCGCCGTCAGTATGCCAGTTGCCGGAAATCGACGATTAGTCCGTCATCGAAGTATTGAATATCGATATTACTGACGCGGGCGTCGGGGCGCCAGCGAGGAAGGTTAGCGCCCGGTGAGGAATGACAGGATGATCAGTGGGGCGCCGGGGGACGGTAGATGAGGCCGATGACGAGGCCGGTGACGGTCCATTCGACGAAGTAGGCTGCCGCTTGCTGGAGGGTGAGCTTCAGCCCGATGTTCAGATTCACATAGTTGTGGATCACGAAGGTGCAGACGGAAAAAACTCCGATCAATGCTCCGAAGATGGCGCCGAAGCGTGCACCCCCAGCGAGGCCGGAGGCGCCCTGGTATAGCATGGCGTAAATCACCGCAAGCACCAGCATCGCCACGAACATGGCCGCCATTCCGGGCGGCATGTGGCTCATCTGGCCTTCCTGGTTGCGGTACACGGCAGGATANNGAGCTGCGAGAGCGATGCGTGAGAGGTTCATTTGGAAACCTTTCCAGATCACGTCCAAGTCACAGGCAAAGAGTTTACTCCCGCGGTATACTTTGCGGCGATAGCTGGGCAGACGGGCGGAGGTGAATTGTGGCAGTAACCTTCGAAATCGCGCGGCGGATGGCGCTGTCGCTGGATCACGCGGAAGAAGGCTCGTCCTATGGCACGCCGGGGTTTAAGGTGGGCGGCGCTCTGTTTGCGCGGTTGCATCAGAGTCTCGACGCGCTCGTGGTGCGAATGGATTTTGAGCAGCGCGCCGAACTGCTGGCAGCCGATCCTGAAACCTACTTCATCACGGATCACTACTTGAATTACGAATGGATCCTGGTGCGTCTGGATCGCGTGGATCCCGATGCGCTGCGGGATCTGCTGCGCGGGGCCTGGCGATCGGCTGCAGCGGAGGCGAAGAGGAAGAAGAAACGATCTGCGGGGCGACGGTGATGAGGGTGTCGGGGACAGCAGGTTCCTCACCGGGCCTTCGGCCCAGTTCGGAATCACATGCCTTTCTGCTTTGCGGCGCTTTACGGCCCATGGTCAAGGAAGCGGCTGCGATCCTGATCACTGCGCAAGGTGCAAACTTCGGAGCGGCCGAAAAGGCGGTAACGGTTGCGGGCTACGACGTTGTAAGCCGCGTCGCGGAGGATTTTGGGCAGGAGTTGCAGGAGGAATGCGGCGGATCGCCAGAGGCCTGGGAGCTGCTTCAGGACGAAGAGGACGGCGCCGGAGCGGGAGAGTAGATATTCGTTGGGAAGCTCGTGGTTGAGGGCGACATAGACCGTGTCGAGAACGCCGGGATTGACGCCGTGGCGGGTGAGGATGGGGGCGGCGAGCGCGCTTTGCAGCGACGCGAAACGGAAGACGGCATTGCGATCGCGGCGAAGAATGAACTGGACGAAGCGGTTGCAGAGTCCGCAGCCGCCGTCGTAGAGGAGGATGGGGTGGGACATGCGCGACGGTGAAGATCTTAGCACCTTGCGAGATC
>PLKR01000560.1:0-4774 GCA_003140655.1 Acidobacteriaceae bacterium
CTGGCGTTCGTTCCGCAAAATCTCAAGCTCGATGGCAGCTTCCATAGCCTGAAGGTCACGCTCAAGAACCCGCAAAAGCTGACCCTGCAAGCCCGCCGCGGCTACTACGCGCCCAAGAACTTCTCCGATCCGAACGAGCAGGCCAAGCAGGAAATCGAAGACGCAATCTACTCCCAGGAGGAGTTGCACAATCTTCCGGTCAACTTGCACACGCAGTTTTTCAAAGCTAGCGACGAGGATGCCAGGCTTGTCGTCCTCGCCCACGTGGACGTAAAACGTCTGCACTTTCGAAAAGTCGAAGGACGGAATGACAACGTTCTGACCTGTGTATCGGCTTTGTTTAATCGCAATGGCAATTTCATTCAAGGGACGCAGAAGATCGTTACCATGCACTGGAAAGATGAAACTCTGGAACACAAGCTCGATTCGGGCATTACGCTGAAGACGAGCTTCGACGTGAAAACAGGGAGCTATCTGGTCCGTCTGGTGGTAAGAGATGCCGAAGGACAGTTGATGTCCGCGGAAAATGGAACGGTTGAGATTCGCTAGAAAACACGTCGGAGGTGAGGTATGCGCAATCGCCGGCTGATTCTTCTGATTGGCTTTATCTGTCTCGCCAGTTGCTGGATATTCCTGGAACTAGGCTCTGACCATCCAGTGGCCCACGCCCAGCAACCCGCTGCGGCGGCCGCGTCCGACCCTGCCGTCTTCCGGGCCGAGAGCCGTCTGGTTCTCGTGGACACCGTGGTGACCGACAAGAAAGGCAACTACATTCGCGATCTTGCGCAGAAAGACTTCAAGGTTTGGGAAGATGGCAAGGAGCAGGCCCTCACCAGTTTCTCCTTTGAGGAGAGCACTGGTTCCCCCAACTCTCAGCCGCACTACCTGGTTCTGTTCTTTGACAACTCCACCATGGACTATGGTGATCAAGCTAAAGCCAGGGATGCGGCCGCAAAGTTTATTGATGCGAATGCCGGCCCCGGCCGTTTGATCGCCCTCGCCGATTTCGGCGGCGCCGTACACATCTCGCAAAACTTCACTGCCGACGCCCAGCGGTTGAAGCAGGTGGTGCTGGGCATAAAAGGCTCCGCGGTTTCGCCCAACGCGCAACCACCAGTCATGGTCGCATCCCTGGCACCTCCAGCAATGGGGCCTTCTCTGGGAAATGCAGAAGCTGACTTCGGCATCCACAGCGTATTGCAGGCTCTGCGGAGCCTGGCGAAGAGCCTGTCCACGGTGCCGGGCCGCAAGACGCTGGTGATGTTGACCTCTGGTTTTCCGCTGACGGTGGAATATGAGTCGGAAGTAACTGCAGTCATCGACACTTGCAACAAGTCGAATGTAGCCATTTATCCCATCGACGTCCGTGGATTGACGGTTCCAGACTTACCGGGTCTTCAGAACCGTCTGGCGCCGCCATCAATCCGTTCCGCATCGGGATCGGTCGTTCCGGCCGCATTTCACTACTCGGGTACGGCCTCTCATCAGCCAATTTTGCGGCTGGCTGCCTTTGCGGAACCGGCGGAGGCGCTTCCCGCGCAACATGGTGGCGGCGGAGGGAGCGGGGGTGGCGGCGGAGGTCATGGCGGTGGTGGAACCGGCGGCGGTGGTCACGGCGGTGGGACTGGCGGAGGTGGGACTGGCGGAGGCGGCACTGGTGGTGGCGGCAAGACCGGTGGCAGTGGCGGATCTGCGTACAACAGTAGCCTATATGCTCCCTACAATCAGCCGAGGCAGATCGTCCCGCCATTTCCTCCAAGCGCTTCAGACAACCAGCAAGTTCTCTATCAGCTCGCCGACGGCACCGGCGGCTTCGTCATCCTTAATACCAATGATTTGCTGGGCGGTCTGCAACGGATCGCTAACGATCAAAACCAGTATTACTTTCTCGGCTACAAGCCCGCAGTTTCATCCGAGGGGAGTTGCCATACCTTGAAAGTCAAAGTTGAGCGTGGAGGAACCGCGGTTCGCGCACGCAGCGGTTATTGCAATGTCAGGCCAACGGATCTTCTGGCCGGCAATCCCATCGAGAAAGACCTGGAAAGCCGCGCCGGCGGTGAGATGCAGGGCAACGTCACCGCTTTGATGCAGGCCCCTTTCTTCTACACCTCACCCAACACCGCGCAGGTCCATCTGGCCGTGGAGATTCCGTCCGCGGCGCTCAAGTTCGAGAAGGTAAAAGGGAAACAACATGCAGCGATCAACATATTAGGTATCGCATACAAGCCGGACGCTTCGATCGCCGCGCGTTTCAGCGATACCGTGAATGTTGACTTCGATGACAAGAAACAAGTGGACGAATTTCAGAAACAGCCGTTTCGCTACGAAAACCAGTTTGACGTCGCCTCCGGCGATTACAAACTAAAAGTCGTGTTCAGTTCCGGCAACGAGAGTTTTGGCAAACTCGAAACGCCACTCTTGATCGACCCCTACCGTGGCCAGGAATTCAGCATTAGCGGCGTGGCGCTGAGCAACGACATTCGCCGTGCCGCCGACATGAATCTGGACAGCCAATTGCTGGAGGACAAGACGCCTTTGCTGGTACAGGGAGTGCAGCTTGCACCGTCCGCCTCCAATCATTTCAAGAAGACGGACACTGCCGCCATTTACGCGGAGGTCTACGAACCACTTCTCAAAAAACCGAACCCCCCGGAAGTTGCCTATGAGCTAATCGTTGTGGAACGCAAGAGCGGACAGGAGAAATTCCATATTGGCGATCGGACCCCCAAGGGAAAAGCTGGCGACCCGGTCATTCCGCTCGGACTCAGGCTGCCAGTTGCTTCGCTGGGCCCTGGTTCTTATCGCATGAACTTAAGGGCTGTCGATTCGGTGGGCAACTCCAGCAAAACCCGCACCGCTGATTTTGAGGTGGAATGAGTGGCGCGCTGCGCCCTTGCACTCGACCTGCAAGAGCCGCTTCGCATATGATTTGAGGATGATTCCCGCGAATGCGTATTGCTCCGGATGCAGGTCCGCTCGATGATCATCACCCGGAGTCCGCTGAGAATTTGTCTCGGCGGTGGCGGCACCGACCTCCCGTCCTATTACCGGCAGCATACTGGCTTTGTCATCTCCGCAGCGATTAACCGCTACGTCTACATCACCATCAACGAGGCGTTTCGTCCCCGGATTATCGTCAAGTACTCCAAGTTCGAAGATGTGGAGCGCGTCGATGAGATCCAGCATCCCATCATCCGCGAGGCCCTGAAGTTGACTGGAATAACCGGGCCGTACCTTGAAATTGTCAGCCTTTCCGACATCCCAGCCGGTACCGGGATGGGATCCTCCGGCAGCTTCACGACCGCTTTGTTGTGCGCTTTGCATACGCTGAAGAGAGACTTCGTGCCGCCGCGAGACCTCGCGGAGCAGGCGTGCCACATCGAACTAAAGTTGCTCAACGAGCCCATCGGTAAGCAGGATCAGTACATTGCCGCCTTTGGCGGCATCACCTGCTTCCAGTTCCTGCCGGATGATCGTGTGGGAGTCGAACCGCTGAAGATTCCGGCCGAGACTCTGGCCAACCTCGAAGACAACCTGCTCTTGTTCTTTACTGGAAGCTCCCGCAACGCCTCCGACATTCTCCGCGACCAGGACTCCAGAACTAAACAGAACAATTCCGAGATGATTGAGAATCTTCACTTCACCAAACAGTTGGGCGTGGAGAGCCGTGACGCGCTGCTGGCCGCTGACTTGCGCAAGTTTGCCGATCTGATGAATGTGCATTGGCAGCACAAGAAGAAGCGATCCCCGGGCATGAGCAGCGGCGAAATCGATCAGTTATATGAACTCGCGAGAGCCAATGGCGCGCTCGGCGGCAAACTGGTTGGCGCCGGCGGAGGCGGATTTCTAATGTTCTACACCGAAGAGAAGACTCGCCTCAGGGCGGTCATGCGACATGCGGGACTTCGCGAAGTTCGTATGCAGTTTGACTTTGCCGGAACCACGGTGGTGGCACATTCGTAGGAGAATCTATTGTTGACGGTTGCGATTCTCGCCGGCGGTCTCGCTACACGCTTGCGGCCAAGAACGGAGACCATGCCGAAGTCGCTACTCGAGGTGAATGGCGAGCCCTTTGCTGTGCATCAGCTACGCTTGCTGCAGGCCAAGGGAATCCGGCGCGTCGTGCTCTGCGTGGGGTATCTGGGGGAATTGGTCCAGCGCGCAATCGGCGACGGCTCCGCCTTGGGCCTTCAGGTAGACTACTCATTCGACGGCCCTGCCTTGTTGGGCACGGCTGGGGCTGTCAGAAATGCCTTGCCCAAGCTAGGCGATTCTTTTTTTGTCATGTATGGCGACTCCTATCTTCCTTGTGACTACGCTGCGATTGCCCGGGATTTCGAGTCCGCCAATGCCTTGGGAATGATGACGGTCTTTCGAAACGAAGGGAAGTGGGACACGAGCAACGTCGAGTTCGAGGCAGGGAAGATTCTCGTATACAGCAAGACAAACCGTACTCCGCGCATGCGTTACATCGATTACGGACTCGGAATTTTTCGCGCCGAGGCATTCCAAAACTTGCCTGCCGGCGAAGCTTGCGATCTTACCGAACTGTACAAGGATCTGCTGCAACGCAAGCAACTCGCAGCGTTTGAAGTGAGGGAACGCTTCTACGAGATCGGCTCGCCGGCCGGACTGCAGGAGACCGCCGAGTTCCTGGCCGCACAAGAAGCGAACCAAGAATCGTAACAATGACGGCAAAGAATACATTCGCGCGGCAGTTTCTCGCAGAGGCCAAAGATGTAATCGACCGATTGGACTCCGCCAGCATTGAAGA
>PLKR01000560.1:4788-5445 GCA_003140655.1 Acidobacteriaceae bacterium
GTGAATGATGAAGGTTGGGGAACGGTGTTCGAGGCTTGGCTGCGGGTTAGCCGCCTGCGCTCGAACGATCTTGTACTCGTGTTCTCGGTCGGTGGCGGCGATCTCGAAAAGAATGTCAGCCCCAATTTAGTGGCTGCTCTGCAATACGCGAAGACTGTAGGCGCGAAAATCCTGGGCATCATAGGCCGGGATGGCGGCCACACCGCCAAAGTGGCTGATGTCTGCATCCTTATTCCGACGGTGAATCCGGCCCACATCACCCCGCACACAGAAGCGTTCCAGGCCGTAGTGTGGCATCTGCTGGTCTCGCACCCCGCAGTTAAGCAGCGGCAGACTAAATGGGAATCGACGGCGTCCGGCAGCGGTCAACTCCGCCCGGCAGTTTTTCTCGATCGCGATGGCGTCCTCAACCGTGCTGTAGTGCGCGACGGCAAGCCATTTCCGCCGTCCCGAGTCGAGGAACTCGAACTGCTGCCTGAGGTTGCGTCGTCATTGCTCGACCTGAAGGCGCACGGATTCGCCCTCTACGTCATCACTAACCAGCCGGATGTCGCGCGCGGCACTCAGACACGCGAGGCCGTAGAAGCCATCCATCAAGCGCTCGCGTCCTCTCTTCCAATCGACGATATCTTCGTCTGTTATCATGATGATGCGGAT
>PLKR01000560.1:5478-5749 GCA_003140655.1 Acidobacteriaceae bacterium
TTGCGGGAAGCCGCTGACTGGATCATCCGTTCCAGTTTGAAGGAGTCTCATAGTTTTGCAGGAGTCTCACAACAAAGATGAAGTCCGTGTCTGAATTGCGGGTTCAGGTATTCGCTGACGGAGCCGATAAGGCCAGCATGCTCGAGCTCTATCGGCAACCCTACATCAAGGGTTTCACCACGAATCCAACGCTGATGCGGAAAGCGGGCGTCACCGACTATGAGCGCTTCGCTCTCGAAATTCTCCAACTCATTCCCGACCGTCCCATCTC
>PLKR01000560.1:5820-6959 GCA_003140655.1 Acidobacteriaceae bacterium
GTGCTCGCGCTCGATCAGGTCCGCCACATCGCGCAAGCTCTTAAAGGCGGCGCGCCCTCGTATATCTCCGTCTTTGCCGGCCGCATTGCCGACACCGGCCGCGATCCCGTTCCTCTCATGAAGACCGCGCTCGAGTTAATGGCGCCCGAGCCCAACACGCAACTCGTCTGGGCCAGCCCGCGCGAACTCCTGAACATCTTCCAGGCCGACGAAATTGGTTGCCACATTATTACTGTTACTTCCGACGTACTCAAAAAGGTCAGCCTGATTGGGAAGGACTTGCACGAGTTCTCTTTAGAGACCGTGCGCATGTTCCACGATGACGCTGCCCGCTCCAGATACGCGCTGGAACTCACGCCGGAAGAGCGTCTCATGTGTGGGGCATTGAGTGGGGATCACTGAGTTCGTGGTTCTTGACCTTTTAGTTTTCAGCCGCTCTTATCGTTCCTAAGCGCTTATCCCGGATATCTGCCTGTGATGTAGCCTTCCAACTGGTGAATGGTCTCGGCCTGGTCAGAGACGATCCACTTCACCAGATCGCCGAGGGAAACCACACCCGCCACAGTGTCATTCTCGCCCATCACCGGAAGATGGCGGAAGTGGTGCTTGGTCATGATGGACATGCAGTCATCCACGGTGTGCCGCGGAGTCACGAAGACGACAGGCGAGGTCATGATGTCGCGGACTGGAGTCTCCTTCGAGGAGTGGCCTCTTAGGATTACCTTGCGGGCATAATCACGCTCCGACAGGATGCCAACCAACTTGCCCTGGGAGATAACCAGCAATGCACCCACGCTCTCCACAGCCATTTTCTCAATCGCCTCATAGACAGACTGCTCGGGCGTTGCGGAGAGGATCCTGCTGTTATCCTTACTCTTTAGCACCAGTGCAATCGTGTCCGTAAGTCTCATGAAAACCCCTTGAGCACCCTATCACTTACCGGTACGCAAATTCCACACGGGTGCGCCTTTGTCGTCACGAAGCACCAGGGTATCCGTGCCCCTTACCAGTTCTCGCGCCAGGATTACGTCCCCCGCTTCCTGTTTCACTTTTGAACCCGTGACAGCAATCTCGTCACCCTTGCTGAAACTGATGCCCATCTCGTCCTGAAAGGTCTTCGGACACACATAGATGTGGAG
>PLKR01000330.1:0-982 GCA_003140655.1 Acidobacteriaceae bacterium
CGAGCAGGAGGGCGAGCAGGAACTATCGGCGCGATTGGTTTGCCTTCGGGAATCGGCTTCGCCGCTGCAAGAAGGGCTGGACGGCCTTTATTGACCGAGGCAAACTGCTGGCGGTTCTGTGCCGCCGCCTGCCCCGCCTGCAACTGCGTGTTCATTGGAGGAATACGCTGCTCGCGCGTTGCTGCAATTTCCGTCGGCAGAGGCTGGCGCGCGACGCCTCCCGGCCCGTTGTAGCTGGAGCGGTTATTCGTGATGTTGACGGTCGTGTTATTGATGACGACCGTGTTCGTGATCGTGCGATTGTAAACCTGAACGTTGCTGATGTTCACATTGTTGACGGAACGGTTGTAGTCGAAACGATCTCCGTTCCAGTACCCGCCCTGATAGCCGACTCCCACGTAGCCGAATCCATAGTTAATGCCGCCATAGTAGCCGATATGTCGGCCCCAAAAGCCGTAATGGTAGCGGTATCTGCCGCCCACAAATCCCCAATATCCCGGCGTCCACAAGTAGCCCACTTCCGGCGGCCGCGCCCAGGCGCCCGGCACCCAGTAGTACCCCTGAGGAGCATAGCTCCAATATCCTGGGGTCCACAGATAGCCATCACCGGGGCAGTCTGGCTGCGAATATTCCGGCAGCGGTGGCGGGGCGTCTGGAGCCTGAAGCGCCGGCTGCCCATAGCTCGCATCCTGATCGTCCGCGTCGTAGTCATTGTTGGAGTCGCTCTGCTCCGGCTGATCGCTGGTACCGGTCGTCAGATTCCCGCTCGTGGGGACAAGATTGGACGCGGCTGCTGGATCCTGCGACTGATCGTTCTGCGCCGGTTGATTCTGGGCGCTGGTGTCCGGGGTTTGGTTCTTGTTGCATCCTGGAAGTCCAAACGTCAGTGCGATGGATGCGGTCGCTAAAAGGATAAGAGAAGGTGCTTTGCTGGTCTTGGTCATAAGGATTCTCTTCCGCGAATTTAGGACGTAGGCTTTTA
>PLKR01000330.1:1033-3077 GCA_003140655.1 Acidobacteriaceae bacterium
CCCCCGGCACCTTCCGCCAGGATTACAATTTTCACAGTCTGGACTGTGCATTCTCAGGAAGGACAACAGGTGACAGATCCAATGTCTTAGGTTCACAATCCACCTCATCGGCGTCGTTCTGATCCATCTTCACCAGCATTTACCATTTGTAAGGGTCTTTCCTGTCAAAGCTCTCCGTAGACCATCTATCAATCGCGCATCCTCCGCGATCAGCGCTGGGCGTCTTTGTCTTTCCTCCACTTTGGATTTCACCAAAGAAGCCAGCTCGAACAACAAGGCTCCCGCGACACGGCAGACCGCCTTTCCACTTCCTCGTGTGCAGCGGTTGCACGAAATGTCCAAAGCACTACTACCGCCGAGAAGAGTTCGATGGCGCTCTCTCCACCGAAAGCGAGCAGCGCAGGGCTACTCGCCCGCCACTCGGCGAAGAGAGATACCGCCGCTTCTACGCTCATCCAAGCGGGGACAGTTCAGTTCATCCCAGAAATTCGGGAGATTCCTCCAAGTTAAAAGCACTGCTATGGCGACTTGTGCTTCGGTGTCCTCGCGTTGAGCGTCGAGATAAGGCTTTCCGCTGCTGGAGGGACCCGCGTCTCGTGAACAATTACAATATCCTTGGCCGAGATGTTCTCTCCGTAGATTCTCTTGTTTGCGTCGTTGTCAGGTCGGATCGTCGAACCCTCAAGCGAAATGCCTGCAAATAGGCCGCGCGCACGGGAATAGCTCAAAATTTCAGCCCGCATCGAGACGTCGGTTTCTGCCGACGCGTCACGACCGACTGGTCCTGCTGCCACCGACGCATCTCCTCCGAGCTTCACTTTGCTGCTCAAGATTCCATTCGCACCGCGGTCATTCATCACGAGAAGGACGAAGTCAGTCGCTTGCCCGCCGATCTGAAAGCCTACGCTGCCACCCTCAAGGGCCATCATGGAGGGCGCGCCCCAGGGGCCGTTGAAATTTTCGCCCGTGCGGCACGTCATCGCACCGCGGCCATAACTACCCCCGACCACAAACGCGGCTTTCAGGACGGAGGGAAAAACAACTACACAGTCGGCTTTATCGAGGAGATCTTGTGGAATGTCATCTGGAATATTCAGAATCTCTGTCAGCACCGTGCCAGCATTCTTCAGGCGGTCCTCGTCTTTTTCTTTATCGTCTGCCCAACTGGTGATTGCAAGCAACAATATGATGCTCATCGCGCACGCTAATATCTTCTTCATGACGGAGTCTCCTAATAATCGATATAGTTGCGGTATGGCCCGGTCGAAACCGACAGCATGGTTCGACCGTAGTTCCCGGCGGTTACGGCCACGGCCACCGAAGATTTCTATTCTCTGCCGAATTGCGGCGCTTGCGAATCGATGAATTAGTATTCAGTATCCACTTTCAGCTAACTATACGTTGGAAGTCGTAAAGGAGAAGAATTTATCCTGTATCCCAAGACGTTCCTTCCAGGTGAAGAAACTTGGCGGCTAGTTGGGTTCACCCTCCGGTAAAGTTTTTCATGACTTTTCTCCCAAGGCTGGTTGACAGACACGATAGGTGATAGCCAAGGCAGAAAACTGTTCAAAAGTGAACAGTTTTATCCCACATTTCCTTTTTGAACTCTGAGTAAGTGGTTGTATGATCGCGCCAACGCCAGTATTCATGCGGCTTTGAGAGCAAAACGAACTCTCCGGAGGCTCAACCCAGTGGGTGAGAAACAAAACTCTTGGCGGAAGGACCTTGAATCGGCGACGGTTCGGAGCCATGCTGGGTCGGATCGCGCTGTTGCCGATACCCCTGGGGATAGAGCTATTGGGTCAAGTCAGCAGCGGCATCCCGGTCGACAACAGGTTGGGAGAAGGAGAGGTGTTGCAAGAGTGGCGGGATATCGGGCAATTTTCGGCGGTGCTGGTGCGGATCGCGTATCGATTCGTTGGACTTCAGATGAAAATCTTTTCACAGTATCGTGAACGGCGGGATGGATGTATGATTTCTCGTGTTTTTGAAGTCAAAAGGAGATTCCGGTTGAGATACCCATGGTCAAAAGCTTTGCAATGGA
>PLKR01000297.1 GCA_003140655.1 Acidobacteriaceae bacterium
TTCTTGGGTTCTCCGGGCCGGCTCGCGAAGCCGAAGAACTTCAAGGGAATCGGCGGCGGCGGCGTTGGACCCGGTGCATGGTATATGTCATCAGCCTTCTTGTCCGTCTTGTCCGTCACGCCCGATGCCCCTGGCGTCGGAATGAACACCTCCGCCTGCGATACGAAAATGTTTCTTCCCGAGCCTTCGTACTTAATCGCTTCGCTCACCGCTAGTAGCTTCAGTTGGAGCGTGGGATCGAGGCTCTGCGCAGGTCGTCCCTTTCTTGCCGGTGCAGACCCGTGGCGCGCCGCCGGACGGGCAGTAGTCGCGGGCAACGCCAGTGGGTCCGTTGCCGCTGAAGTTGTTCCCGGCGAGGTCGAAGCTATGGTCGACGAAGAAGGCATGAACTCGTAGGCGACGATGAGTACGAGCAACACTCCCAGCCCGGCCGCCGCGATCATCTCTTTTCGGTTTTCGGTTCCCAGTTTCACTACGCGCCCGCCTTCAGATACGTTTCAAGTTTCATTTGCAGCTTGATGGGACCCTTCTGTTCGCCAGCCAGCGTGATACTGCTGATGAGGAAAAACATGTCATCGCGTTCCAGCGCATTGATAAACTTCGCCAGGGAAACGTAATTGCCCGACAGTTCCGCTTCCATCTCGACCCTATGCAGCCGGCCGGTCTCCTCTTCCTTCACCTTCACCGGGTACTTTGCCTGCTCGATCGTGACCCCGTTGGCCGCCGCCAGCTTGCCGAATTCGGTGGCGATCTGCGAGTCCTGGGCGGGGAAGCGCTTGTTGTAGAAGTCCGTGATCTGCCGGTTCGCCGCGTGCACTTTGTCGGGCAGATTCGTCAGCGGCTCAACCTGGCGGGTTTTTACCTGCAGCTCACTCCACAGCTGGTTTAGTTCCTGACGCCGCGAGTCGGTCGAGCCCACCAGCGGCGAAAATAGCACCACCAGCGCCACCACATCCACGCCCACCAGGACCGCCAGTGAGGTCTTGATGTTTTTTCGGGTCTGCCGCAAGTCTGGCATCAGGGCTTGCTCCGCTTCGAAGTCTTGGTCTGTGCTACCGGCGTCAGCGCAGGCGCCGGCGCTGTTTCAGGAACGTAAACCCCGTTGATGTTGAATTGAACCGTATCTCCACTGCCCACAGCCGCCGAAGTTTCTGTCTCGATGTAGGTCTGCGTGAAGTGTCCCGAATCCTCCATGCGGCGGGCCAGTTCAAGAGCCTTGTCGCGGGAATCGCCCCCCACCACCATTTTCAGCGTGAGCTCGTTCTCCTCATCCAGTTCGGGGTGAATCGAAATCAAATGGACCCGCGCGGGCATCACTTTTTCCAGATCTTCCAGCACATGGGTCCAGGAAAGCGATTTGCGCTCAATCAACTGGTTGAGGAATTGGGACTGGTCACGAGTGGCGCGATTCTCCGGCCGATTGAGAAATTCCTCGGCTTGCTGGCGCTTCCGGTCGCGCTGCGCGATCTGGGCGCGCAAGTCGGCGATCTGGGCATGGTCGCGACGGGCTGCGAACCAGTCCGAGATGGTGAAGGTTAGCAGGGCCAGCGTCAGGATGGCCGCCACCGCCAGAGCCGTCCCCCAGCGCAGCCAGAACTGCCGCGCATCTTCATAGGGCTGGCTGGCGAGATTGATGTCGAGGCGCATNNGCAATAAGCGCGAGGCGACCTTCCTTATGAAATCAGTGCTCCCACCACCCCGGCCATTCTCCAGCGCGGTACGGAACCTGCGGTGCTCACTCCCAACTGCGAAGCGCTCACCAGTTCCTGCACCTCTGCGCCGGTTTGCGCGCGCAGCGCGGGAGCCGCACTGCCAGTGTCCGATATTCCGGCGACGAAAATCTTCTCGATGTTCAGATGATACGTATCCTGGAAGAACACTACCGAAGGGTAAACTTCCTCGGCCAGCTGCTCTCCCGTGATCGTAACCCCGCGCGTGTTTTCGAGGGTCCGGAAAAGCCGAAGCTGTTCGGCGTTGAGGATTGCGATACTTGTGGTGCGGGCATCCACCTTCACCACCAGAGTGGGACGCTGTCCCTCCGCGGCGCCCAACGCCGCCAGCATGGAAGGCAATATCACTCCCGGGCTGAATCCGGCATCGCGAAAGGCAGCCTCGTAATCCTCTACCACGCTGGCCACGGCGACCGCGGCCACCACTCGAACCCCGTCATTCGATTTCTGCGCATGATAGGAAACCCGGGCCTTGTCGACGTCAAAGGGCAAAGATTTTTTCAAACGAAACCGGACTACGCTGGCCGCTTCCTCGGAGTCGGCGGGCAGAGTATCGAATTCCAGCAGCACCACGCGCACGACTGCGTCAGGGACCACCGCGATCACATCGTGGGTGCGCCCGGCTACGCTGCTCAGAGTCTCTTCTACCGCGGCCCTGACGGCATCGCGCTGGCGCAAGTTGCCCTCGACCAGGTCCGGAACCACGCTGCCCGGCGCCAGTTCGCGGGCGGCGCAGGCTGCCAGGCTGCGGCCATCTTCGGCCAGCCGCCCCACCAGCACGCGGTCGGCGGCGATTTCACACGCCAGCCTGGGTTTCGCCGTATTGGAACCAGATCTCATCTCAGGAGCCAACTCTTCTATGTCAGTGGTCAGTGTCCAGTGTCCAGCAAATTCGGAACTCAGTGAGTTGGACACTGATCACTCGCCGCTTCTGTCTTTCTTTCTCCAATTCAAACGCCATACCGCGCGAAATGCAATAGCTGAAGGGGCACTTCAGGTAGTGGCCAGTGGTCAGTGACCAGCAAAATTCGGAACTGGCCAGTGATCACTGACCACTGCTCTTACCGCATGGCCTCGATGAAGGTGACCTTGTTGATCTCTTTCAGCGTAGTCAGGCCGAGCCGGACCTTGTCCAACGCCGATTCGCGCAGAAAACGGATGCCTTCTTCCCGCGCGGCGCGGCGGATTTCTGACGTCGGCTTCTTGGCTAGAATCATTTCCCGTATGCGGTCGCTCAAATCCAGCAATTCGTGAATCGCGGTCCGGCCGCGGAAGCCAGTGCCTGCGCACTCGATGCATCCCGGCCCTTCATATAACGCCACCTTCGACCACTGCACGGGATCCAGTCCGCTGGCTTCCAGCACATCTGGCGGATAATTCACCGGGGTGCGGCAGGATTCGCAGATCAACCGCACCAGCCGCTGCGCCAGAATGCAGTTCAGCGCCGAAACGAAGTTATAGGGTTCGACGCCCATGTTCAGGAAGCGGCCGATTACGTCGACTACGTTGTTGGCGTGGACCGTGGTGAAAACCAGGTGGCCGGTGAGCGCGGACTGAATGGCAATCTGCGCCGTTTCCGTGTCGCGGATTTCGCCGACCATGATTTTGTCGGGATCGTGGCGCA
>PLKR01000036.1 GCA_003140655.1 Acidobacteriaceae bacterium
ACAAATGTCCGGTCATGATGCTGCCTACGCCAGCGGAAATAGCCGCGCGGAAGGGGACTAGCTCCAGTTGCTCGAGTCGCTCGCGGTTCGCATGGATCACCGGCAAATCGATGTGCGAATCGCTCGCGGTATCGCCGTGACCCGGAAAATGTTTCGCCGTAGCCAGGCCGCCGTTCTCTTCCACGCCGCGAACAAACGCGCTCACATATTCCGCCACCCGCGCCGGATCCTCTCCGAACGATCGCGTATTANNCCGGGATTGTTGTTCACATCGGAAACGGGCGCATAAATCCATTGAATTCCGACAGCGCGCGCTTCCAGCGCGGTAATCTTTCCCATGGTGTAAGCGTCTGCGGTATTGCCTCCCGCTGCCAGCGCCATCGCGGTGGGAAACGACGTGCCTTCATCCAACCGCATGCCCGCACCACGCTCGAAATCGGCGCCAATCAGCAACGGCAGCTTCGATTTTGCCTGCAACTGGTTGATCAGCACAGCGGTCGGATAGACCTGGCTCTTCACGATGCCGAGCGGAGAACCTTGCGTAATGTTGATGAACCCGCCACAGTGCAGATCGTTGACATCGTGCATCATCTGCGCGTACGCGGCCGCGTCGGTCGGCGTGAAGCTGCCGTGGTAGGTGGTGAAGAGCAACTGGCCGATTTTCTCGTCCACGCTCATTTTGTGCAGCGTAGCCTGGGCCCATTTGCTGGCCTCGGACGCTGTACCGCGCGTCTGTTTTTTCGCGGAAGCGCGCTGCGCGGCGTCAGGAATCTTGGCGGAAGTGTGGGCCATAAAAACAATCAGCGCGGCGGGAAGCCAAAACAAAAGGCCGGCTCTGCGTCCTTTCATCAATCAGAAGTTCCCCAAGCGAAACGTAGACACAGAGTTTGTATATAACACACGCACATCACGTGAACAACGCAACTCCAACTGCAACGTTCCACAATATCATTGTTGTTTGGATGGCAAAGGTGCCCGAGTGCCTCGACGATCTGGTTTGCTGAGATCTGCTTCTCATACGCTTCTTTGTCTCACGATCACGGCCGTTTCTTGTGCCCCCACGCAAGCTACCACCAAGCACTCCCGCCCTGGACGCGTGCAGGTCGGCATCGACGTCCTCGANNGCGCTGCGCGGAAAACATGTTGGCCTCATCACGAATCATACGGGCCTGGACGCCCAGGGCCGCAGCACGGTTGATCTCCTCTTGCGTGCTCCGGGCGTTCAGTTGGTCGCTTTGTTCAGCCCGGAACATGGCCTTGCGGGGCGCAACGATGAGCGCGTCTCCTCAACGAAAGACGCCGCCACCGGCCTGCCTATTTACAGTCTCTACGCCGAGACGCTGCGCCCAACCGACGCGATGCTGCAAGGCATCGACACCCTTATTTTCGACGTACAGGACGCAGGCGTGCGCTTCTACACCTATCTCACCACCATGGGCTACTGCATGGAAGAAGCCGCCAAGCGCAACATCGCTTTTTACGTTCTCGACCGTCCCAATCCATTGGGCGGGGAAATCGTCGAGGGCCCTGTCCTCGACGCGGACAAAACCAGTTTCACCGCCTATTTTCCGCTTCCCGTTCGCTACGCCCTGACCATTGGGGAGATCGCCAAATTCTTCAACGCCGAAAACCACATCAACTGCGATCTGCACGTGGTGGAAATGAAAAACTGGCACCGCAGTTATTTCTATGAGAGCACCGGCATCCGTTGGCTTCCTCCATCTCCGAACCTGCGTACGCTTAACGGTTCGATCCTCTACCCCGGCCTGGAGATTCTGCAGAATGCTGGCGTTTCCGTCGGCCGCGGCACCGAAACACCGTTCGAAGAGTTCGGCGCCCCATGGATCAACGGAGACGAGGTCGCGGCTGCCCTCAACGCCCAGCATCTCCCAGGTCTCCGTTTCACCGGCCAGCCGTTCATACCCGTCGTTGGCCTATACAGTGGGCAACGGTGCGGCGGTGTCGCCATTCGCGTTGGCGACAAGCAGGCCGTGCGTTCGATGCGTATGGGCATCGAAATCGCCACGATCCTGAAAAAGCTCTACCCCGACAATTTTGACCCAGCGAAGCTCATGATTCTGGTCGGCAACGCGGAAACGATCCAGCAACTTCAAGAAGGAGCGGCTCCCGAGCAGATCACTGCCCGCTGGTCCAGCGACCTGAACACCTTCGATGCCGTCCGTCGCAAGTATTTCCTCTACAAGTAAGGCCTTTCCTGCGTGCAGGTGATCGGATGGGTAGCGCATTGGCAAGGGGCGCCAGCCGATACGCTGCTAAGGTTTGCAAGCCAGCACACGCAGCCCGAGCGGAGCGAGGGATCTGCTTCTCGCTGCCCCTACCTCACTATTTCGTTGTCTCGTTCCTTCCTCTTCTCCGCCTAGCCTGTGCTAAAGTCTTTTTCGTGATGCGCATCGTCTCCCTCCTTCCCTCCGCCACCGAGATACTCTTCGCCCTCGGCTTCGACCGCGAAGTGGTCGGCGTCAGCCACGAATGCGATTTCCCAGCCGCCGCCCGCACCAAGCGAGTGGTCATTCAATCGCGAATAGCGCACGACGCAACCCCTGCGGAAATCGACCGCCAGGTCCGCGAATACGTCTCGCGCGGCGAAAGCCTTTATGCCGTCGATGCCGAAGCTCTCGAAGAACTAAAGCCAGACCTGATCGTCACCCAGGATTTATGTCACGTCTGCGCGGCGTCGCCTGACGACCTCGCCACGGCCCTCACGCGTTTCACCCAGCGTCCGCAGGTGCTTTGCCTCAGTCCGCTGGATCTCGGCGACGTCTGGCGCGACATTTTGTGGGTCGGCGAAGAAACACGTTGCGGCCATGCGGCCGAGTCTCTACTCCAGAAAATTGGAGAAAAACTCGGCGAGGTCGAAAACTTGACCGAGAATGTTTCGAGTCACCCGCGGGTGGCCTTCCTCGAATGGCTGCAGCCGTTTTACGTCGGCGGCCATTGGGTGCCCGAAATGCTCCAGCGTGCCGGCGGTATCGACGTTTTCGGCAGCCCGCGCAAGCCCACGTTCCGTGTCACCTTGCAGGACATCGTGGAAGCCACGCCGGACGTCATTCTCGTTTCTCCGTGCGGCTACAGCGCCGAGCAAGGCCGCAACGAATACCACACCATGGACTTCCCTGACCAGTGGAACGCAATCCCGGCGGTTCGCAATGGCCGCGTTTACGCGCTGGAAGCC
>PLKR01000251.1:0-774 GCA_003140655.1 Acidobacteriaceae bacterium
GGCTCTCCCGAGCGGAGAATGCCGCGCCGCTCGCTTCTGAGACAATTGCGGTTCCTTCCAACATTGTGATCGGTTTCGTGGGTGGTTTTGTCGGCCATGACAACCTGCATCACGGCCCGGTTCAACTGGCAGAGCAAATCCGGCGAACTGTTCCCAAAGACACCTANNGGCCAGGAAAAAGCTCGGGCTCGCATTATTCTTTTCGGCCACAGTTGGGGTGCTTCCGCAGCGGTGCTGCTGGCCCGCGACTTGCGGCGGGAAGGCGTACCGGTTTTGCTGACGGTGCAGGTGGATAGTGTCGCCAAGGCGTGGCAGAACGATTCCGTGATTCCCGACAACGTCGCCGAGGCCGTGAACTTCTATCAGCCGCATGGCATCATCCACGGCCGGGCCCGGATCATGGCCGCCGACCCCGCCAAGACTGAGATCCTCGGAAACTACCGCACGGATTACAAGAAGAATCCAGTTGCGTGCCAGGAATATTCCAGGTGGGAGCGCTTCTTTACCCCCGGCCACATGCAGAGCGAATGCGATCCGCACGTCTGGTCACAGATCGAAAACCTGGTACGGCAGCGGCTGTCTTCTCCGGGCGCTCCGACGAGCGCTTCCGCGGCGGTTTCTGCCAAGATCGATCCACAACGCTAGGGCCGTTCTCAAAGATCTGTCATCCCGAGCAACGTGAGGGACCTTGGTGTTTGCTCGCGGCGGCGATAGCGGCGGGTCCGGCAAGAACCGAGATCCCTCGCTTCGCTCGGGATGACAACTCCTAATGGG
>PLKR01000251.1:784-2771 GCA_003140655.1 Acidobacteriaceae bacterium
AAGTTCGTCGCGCCCCACGGTCAGCAGTTTTCCCGCTTCACGTTCGCCTTCTTCCCAGGATTTCTTCACCTGCAGTAGCCCACGATGCAACACCAGCGCCTGTTTTCTCTGTTGCGGATCGAGATAGGCGTTGCGTGAACTCATGGCCAGCCCATCCGGCTCTCGGACAATCGGGCAGGCGACGATTTCCACGGGAAGGTTCAGGTCGCGCACCATGCGGCGAACGATCGCCACCTGCGCTGCGTCCTTCTGCCCGAAGAAGGCCGCATCCGGCTCGACGATGTGGAACAGTTTGGCCACCACTGTAGTGACGCCGCGAAAATGCCCGGGGCGCGAACGGCCATCCAGCTTGCTGCTCAGCCCCTCCACCGTAACCCAGGTCACGGCGCCAGCCGGATACATTTCCTCGACCGAGGGAGCAAAGAGCAGTTCGACGCCTTCCTTTTCGAGCAGTTCCCGGTCGCGTTCGAAGCTTCGCGGATATTTCGCCAGATCTTCATTAGGCCCGAACTGCATGGGATTCACAAAGATCGAGGCTGCGACGGCGTCGCACGAAGCTCTGGCCGCCCGCACCAGCGACAAGTGGCCTTCATGCAGCGCTCCCATGGTGGGCACGAATCCCAATCGCTTGCCGCCGCGCCGCGCCGCGCGGCACGCGGCACGTATGTCTTCGATGGTGTCGCAGATTCTCATTGCTATTGCCCTTGGATTGGGCAGGTCTAATTTCAGGAAGTGGGGATCCAGTGGATCGCGACGTGTGCGCCCTGCAGATCACCCGCGACAATACCACGGTTTCGCCGAAGCGCGATCTTGTCCGGTTCGGAAGCCGTGGGCTTCTCCTCCACCAGAATCGCGACGGCGCGTCCGTAAGGCCACGCGGACGCCGGTAGCCTCGCCAACGCATTCAACACTTCCTCCGGCTTCAGAATCTGTTCTTCATTGGCGGCGATACCGGTGAGCAGTCCAACGGCGTCAGGACGGATGACGAGATAGGGATTGCTCCAGTGCCTGGGTTGTTGCGTGGACGGGTACTTCGCTGGATCGGCGACGGCTACGGCCTGCAGCAGAGTGGCCGCATCCGGCGGCGCTGGTGGGTTCTGCCGCGAGCAGGCCAGAGAGAAGCTCACCACACAAATGAATATGCAAACAAATACGATGACGGATACGAAGCCGGTTTGCGGGCGGCCTCGCGCGGCGGACGAACTCACCGCACTACCATGGGAGCATCCGTCTTTACCGCCCAAACCAATGCGACTACCCACCCGATTACCGTCCATCCCAGGAAGAAGTTCAGCAGCACAATGGCGGCAGTGTCCCGTTTGCTGCGGGCAAAGGCAACGATCGAGGGCAGAAAATACATCACGAACCCAAATCCGAAGAACGGCAAGAAAAACGCGGGCAAGAGGTGCATCATAACAACCTCCTCAACAAGAATAGCCTAGCACCATCGCCGGTTGAGTTGAAAGCCTGGGCGGTGCGGCTGGCCTATCGTTTGATCCGTCTAAATCTGAGGCTAAGTATTTCTTACTGCCATCGCCCGCTTCCGCGCGAGAACCGTATCCAGCCCGGCTTTGGTCTCTTTCGGCAGATGATACGACTCCTCATCCGACGGATATTGGAGCGATCTCACATCGGTGCGAAACGCCCGCACGGCTTGCGTAATCAGCGCGGACGCGTCACCGTAGCGGCGCACATACTTGGCCGGCGGCGCAAACGTCAGGTTGAGAAGGTCGTGGAACACCAGCACCTGGCCGTCGCACTCAGGACCAGCGCCAATGCCGATGGTCGGCGTGCCAACTTCCGCCGTGATCATCGCCGCCACTTCGCGCGGAATGCCTTCCAGCACAATACAAGCTACGCCCGCGCGATCCAGCGCCACGGCATCGCGCATCAGTTGCTCAATGCCGCTGAGATTCTTCCCCTGCACTTTGTAGCCGCCCATGACGTTGACCGACTGCGGAGTCAGCCCGATGTGGCCGGCCACGGG
>PLKR01000251.1:2878-4122 GCA_003140655.1 Acidobacteriaceae bacterium
GAATCGCCCACCAGGATCATTTCGATGCCGGCCTCATCCACCAGGCGAGCAGTGGCGTAATCGTAGGCGGTGAGGCAGGTGATGGGTTCGCGACGGAGTTTCTTTTCCCGCAGAGAAGCGGTGGTGATTTTTGGGCGAGGTTCGTCGTGGAGACGCGCGCCAATTCCTGTGATGCTCACTTTTCCTCCAGTGCCCCTCCGGCGCGGCCGGATAGAGCCTGTTCAGCATCTTCTTGGATGCTGGAAGTATTGTAGCGGGAAAACCGTCGTTCGTCGATGGTCGTTTGTCGCCGGATTCTTGTTCTCGGAAGCTAAAGAAAATAGGTGACTTTTGTGAGGGGAGGTAGCGGAATCAGCGTTCGTTATCCCGCAACCAATCGAATCATTTATTCAGAAGGTCGAACATGTGCCTACAGGTATTTGTGGCCCGAATGGCAAACCAGACGTTCCCTGCAACAGCCAGCAGACAAAGCACTAATCCCGAAGCCGACAGGGCGCGGCGTAGCGTGGTGGAAGGCCAATTACGCAGCAGGAGAAAACCGTTAGCCAAAGCGGCTATCGCGATTGCGCCTGCGAAGGGTCGATTTTCGCAATAAGTGTGCGCAGAAAGAACAATCACAACATACGACATCCCAGTTATGAGCAACGCGGCGACGAAGAATATGCCAGTTCGATCTCTGCTTTCGAGATTTCGATCAAACGGTCACCTCGCCAACCCCCTTCCCTAAGCCCCCACAGCTTCCTGTCCGCCCAGTGGCAAGAAGTATTGTGTGCCCTTGATCGGTTCGGTCACCTTGCGCAGCAGTTCCTGCAGGTCTTCGTTGCGGTCGACGAAATCAATGTCGGACGTGTTCACGATCAGCAGATCCGACGACGTGTAGTGAAAAAAGAAGTGCTCGTAGGCCTTGACCACTTCCTCTAAATACTCGTCGCTGACAGCTCGCTCGCCCGGCGCGTTTTTTTTCCTCAGGCGCTTCTTGAGCACCTCGGGCGTGGCCTGAAGGTAGATGACAAGGTCGGGCGTGGGCAACTGCTCGCGGAAGTGGCTGTAATAGCGATTGTAGGTATCGAGTTCCTGGTCGGTCAGATTGAGGCAGGCGAAGAGTTTGTCTTTTTCGATGATGTAGTCCGCGACCACGGTCTTCTGCGAGCGCGGGCCGAGGTCAAGCGCCTGCAACTGCTCGAAGCGCCGCACCAGGAACGCGAACTGCGCCTGAAACGCCGCGCCCCGCTCGCCCTCGTAAA
>PLKR01000342.1 GCA_003140655.1 Acidobacteriaceae bacterium
TGCGCACTCCCAACGTGCGCGGACGCTGGGGAGAGATTCAGTTGCGGCGCGTGGTCGAGATCGCCGGCATGCTCTCTTATTGCGACTTCACCGAGCAAGAGTCGGTGACCACGGAAACTGGAAGGCTGCGTCCTGATCTGGTGGTGAAGTTGCCCGGCGGCAAGAACGTTGTGGTGGATGCCAAGACGCCGCTGCAAGCCTTCCTCGATGCCTTCGAGACCACCGACGAAGAAACCCGGCGCGCGTGTCTGGCCAATCATGCGCGNNGAGTTCGTCGTGATGTTTCTTCCCGGCGAAACGTTTTTCAGCGCCGCGCTGGAGCAGGATCCTGGCTTGATCGAGCAGGGAGTTTTGCAGCGCGTGATTCCGGCGTCGCCGACCACACTGATCGCGCTGCTGAAGGCGGTGGCCTACGGATGGAATCAGGAAAAGCTGGCGCGCAACGCACAGCAGATCAGCATGCTCGGCAAAGAACTGCACGACCGTCTGCGCCTTCTCGCGGGACATATCACGCAGGTCGGCACCGGACTCGACCGCGCCGTCGAGTCTTATAACAAAGCTGTCGGATCGCTCGAGAGCCGGGTGCTGGTTTCGGCGCGGAAGTTTGCCGAGCTAGGCGCATCGGTGGCCGAGGACATTCCGGAACTCGAACCGATTGAAACCACGTCGCGTGCGCTTTCGTTTGAGTGGGACGAAGAGGACGCTCCCACGGAAACCGCGGAGGATGAACGGAAGGCAGGCTGAAAACCGCTCTAATGTTCCAACGGGAACATTTGTCCCTGCAATAGTCTATGCATCATCACGGGCAATAAATACTTTGAAGGCGGCTCAGCAACGGGGAGCCGTCCCCCTGACATTTTTCTGTTCTAATTTTCCTTTTTCTGAGGGAATCCTTATCTGCCGACGAGCAGTTCCCTGCCCCTGTCGGGGAAAGCTGCACTCCGACGACATCCGAAGGGGCATAGTCAGGCTTGCACTTCCGGTCGCCTGGGATGCACTGCCGACCCAATTTCAGCGTAAAGGTTGTCTCCCTCCCGCCGATAACCTAATTGACGAGGCTGCGCCGCGACGCGTGATTGCAGACTCTCGTTCATCCCCCTTTTCAGGAAAGCAATGTCAGGAGTCATCAGGCCAGTGAAGCGTGCTACGACATCTCGTCTCGTCAAGGCAGAGATCCTCATCCCTCCGCTGGCCACAGCTTCGCTCTGCGAGAGCGGACGAACCGGAGCGGCCTCGATCGCGCCCGACAGCACGGAATATCGGAATGCCGAGCAGGAGTTGCGGGAGCAGAAATACGCTCTCGACCAGCACGCGATTGTCGCCACCACCGACGTTCACGGAACTATTACGTATGCAAACGACAAATTCTGCGCCATCAGCAAGTACTCGCGGGACGAACTGCTGGGACAGAACCATCGCATCCTCAACTCTGGTCGGCACCCGAAAGAGTTTTTCCAGCAGGTGTACCACACCATTGCGAATGGCAAGGAAGCCGCATCCGGCGGGAAAGCGAGATGACAATGAGCAGTACCGGGACCAAACTCGGGATTCAAGACTCCCCCGAACCGCAGCCCAAGCTGCGCGCCTTGCTGGTAGAAGACAATGCCCTCGACGCCGCACTGGTGGTGCGAGCGCTCTGCAAGGACGGTTTCGATATCGCCGCCGATGTCGTGCAGGATGAAGCTGCGTTCACTCGGGCGCTTCGTACTCATCCGCCAGAGGTTGTGTTGGCCGATTACAACCTGCCGAATTGGAAAGGGATGGAGGCGCTGAAGGTACTGCTCAGTGAAGGTCTCGACATCCCGATGATTCTGGTTTCGGGCGCGCTGGGCGACGTAACCGCCGTCGAATGCATCAAGCAGGGCGCTACAGATTACGTCCTGAAAGATGGCTTGGCGCGCTTGCCGGAGGTCATTCGCCGCGCCTTGCGGGAAAAAAACGAGCGCAGCCTGCGCCACCAGGCGGAAGAAGACTTGGCCCGGAAAATCGATGAACTGGCCCGCTCCAACGCCGATCTGGAGCAATTCGCCTATGTCGCTTCGCATGACCTGCAGGAGCCGCTGCGCATGGTGACGGCCTATACCCAGCTGCTGTCGGAGCGGTACCACGGCCAACTCGACGAGAGTGCCGCCAAATTCTTGGGCTATGCCAGCGAGGGGGCTCAGCGCATGCAAGTCCTCATTCAAGATCTGCTGGCATTTTCTCGAGTCGGCCGGAACAGCGCGGCCTGCGGCAGCGTCGATTGCAACGCCGTGATGGCCGATGTGCTGCTGACTCTGGCCTCCGCCATCCTGGAGAGCGGCGCCGTCGTTACCCATGCGGGGCTTCCGGCCGTGTGGGGAGTCCGCACGCAGATGGCGCAGGTCTTCCAGAATCTGATTGGGAACGCCATCAAGTTCCGCGGGAAAGAGCCGCCGGTGGTCTCCGTGCAGTCTGAAAAATCCGGCCAGCACTGGCAGTTCAGCGTAAGCGATAACGGCATCGGAATTCCGCCAGAATACGCAGAAAACATTTTTGTTGTCTTCCAACGTTTGCACACCCGCAATGAATACCCGGGCAACGGCATCGGCCTGGCTATCTGCAAGAAGATTATCGAGCGCTGCGGCGGCAGGATCTGGATGGAGTCGCAAGCCGGTTCCGGTTCCACCTTTAAGTTCATCATGCCTTCCCATGGGCCCGATGAGCGGGTGGGAGGGCGGCCATGAAGCCAGCACCCAACATCCTCATCGTGGATGACAACCCGGCCGACGTGACCTTGGTGCGCGAAGCGCTGGCGGGAAGCAAGCATCGCAGCCAGCTCACTAGCGTCGGGGACGGCGTAGAAGCGATGGCTTTTCTAAACCGCAGGGGCAAATACCTGAACGCGATCCTGCCCGACCTGGTCCTCCTCGACCTGAATCTGCCGAAGCGGGACGGGCTGGCGGTATTGGCCGCGATGAAGGCTGCTCCGGATCTGCGCCGGATTCCAGCCGTGATCTTTAGCACATCCCAGTTGCGCAAGGATGTGGTACGCAGCTACGAAATGGGCGCGAACTGTTACGTCAACAAGCCGGGAAATCTGANNCCTGCCACACAAGGAGAATAATGGATCACCTAACCACGAACATATTGCTGATTGAAGACAACCCCGGCGATGCCGACCTGGTACGCCTGCGGCTGGTCGAAGGCAAGACTCCGGTAAACGTCAACTGCGTCAACCGGCTGTCGGATGGCCTCGCCTCCCTCAGCAGGGAAACGCCCTCCGTCGTGCTGCTGGATCTGAACCTTCCCGACAGCCGCGGCGCGGAAACGTTTCGTCGAGTCATGGAGCACGCGCCCCACGTGCCGGTGGTCGTGCTCTCCGTCCAGGATGATGAAGTATTGGCGATGAAAGCGATGCATCAGGGAGTTCAGGACTACCTCATCAAAGGCGATATTTCGAGCAAGCACCTGGAGCGCGCCATCCGTTTTGCGGTGGAACGGCAGGCGCTCCTGCGCTCCCTCGAAATCGCTCAAAAGCAGCAACTGGAGTTCAAGAACCGCTTCCTGTCCCACGTCTCACACGAATTGCGCACGCCGCTGACCTGCATTCACCAGTATGTGACTCTACTGGTGGACGGACTGGCGGGCCCCTTGTCGCCCGACCAGGCTGACCACCTGAAGACCATCCTGAAGAGTGTGAATCAGTTGCACGCCATGATNNAAGGCGATGATGCGCCCCATGGCGGACGAGAAAAAGATCGGACTGGAAATCGGACTGGACCAAAGGCTGCCCTTGGTGCATGCCGACCCCGACCGCGTGCTCGAGGTGCTCATCAATCTGGTGGACAATGCGATCAAGTTCACGCCAGCTGAAGGGTCAGTCATGGTCCAGACCAGCCTGGTGGAGGCTGACCCCGGCTTCGTCTACATTTCGGTCAGCGATACCGGTCGCGGCATCGGTCCGGAAGCCAAGGCACAGATTTTTGAACGCCTCTATCAGGATCCCGACTCGGTCGACAACAACCGCTCTGGATTGGGACTGGGGTTGTTCATTTGCCGGGAAATCGTCCGGCGGCATGGGGGCCGCATCTGGGTTTCGAGCGAACCGGGCCATGGCAGCACCTTCACCTTCACTCTGCCCGTTTACTCCATGGCCAAGCTGCTTGCCCCGCTGATCACGCATCAGGATCGTTTGCGTCCGGCTTTCGTGCTGGTGAGCATCGAACTCACGCCGCTCTCTAATCCTCCGCGCGGCAATTGGAAGGAAACCTGGCGGCAGTGCTTGGAGATCGTGCAGGGGTGCGTCTATCTCGACAAAGACCTGGTCCTGCCGCCGATGGGGACGTCGGGAACGACCGAGACCTTTTTTGTCGTAGCCTCGACCGACTTGCAGTGTTCCGGAACAATGACCGCGCGCATTCGCGAGCAACTGGAGCGCGTGGGCGATCTCAAAACCAAATGCACACTGACCATCACCACGGTTCCAGTGGAGCTTCCGATTCCCGGCCCGGATGAATCTCTGGAGCAGCAGGTTCAAACCGTGGCCGACCGTGTAGCCCAGCTCATTTTGACGAGCAGGGAACGAAAACAGTTGCGCGCCGGAAAGGGCGCACAAAATTCCAACTAATCAACCAAAGATCATATAAAGGAGAACTCCAATGCCAAAACCGAAGATTCTGGTAGTCGACGACGATCCCGATCTGCTGCGTGCACTGCGGCTCCGCCTGCGAGCCAACAACTACGACGTCACCACTGCCTCGGATGGCTACGCCGCGATCGCCGCAGCCCAGAGAGAACGCCCTGCCCTGATTATTCTGGATTTGGGCCTGCCAGTGGGAGATGGTTTCGTCGTTCTTGACCGGCTGCAGAAAAGCGATACCCTCGCTGGTGTTCCGGTCATCGTGCTGAGCGCCCGTGACCCTCAGACCAACGAAGAACATGCGCTGAAGGCAGGGGCGGCGGCATTTTTTCAGAAGCCCGCGGACAACCAGGAACTGCTGAACGTGATTCGGGTCAGTCTTGGCACCGGAACCGCGCAACCAGCGGCGGCTTGGCCGTCGTAGGACTGGGCGACGACGATTCTTGTGAGCGGGTGACCCGTCCGTGTCTCTGCGCCCTTTGCAGAGACAAGGCGGGGATTTTGATCTCGATTCCTCAACTGCGCGAATAGAAGTCTGTCTGCTTTCGTTCGAAAATATCACTGGACAGGTATTGCCTTCTTTCATAGGACGATGACTAGAAGGTCGAGGTACCAGGCGGAGGTTCGGTCATTCCGGAGTCTCCCTTAACATCTTCCAGCCCAGCCAGATACAAGATTCCACACAAACCTCCAGAAAAACGTACTTGATTTCCCGAAACCCATCTATAATCTTGGAAGTTGCTTTAGATAGGGCACTTAGCAGTTCCGGAACGGGAAATGACATGGCAGCGAAGTTGCTCATTGAGCAGCAGTCAGGTATCGATTCGCCGGATGTAGCCCTGCGGCTCACCAGCCAACCGGCGGGGGTGCCGCTGAAACCCATGAACCGGGAAAGCCAAGTCCGCTCGGTAGCTGTGCTGCTATTCGTTCTGACCGTGGCTGCGGTCATCTTCGCCGGCCTCAATTTCAACGCCGAGTGGAAGTTCCTGGTTCCCGACGACGGCGTCTGGTGGGTCGAAAACGGCGGCCGCCTGACGGCAGATCGGGTCGATCCCGGTGGGCCGGGCGCCAAGAGCGGCATCAAGCCCGGCGACCAACTTGTTTCCATCAACGGTCAAGAAGTTCAGAACATGTCGGGGCTGGAGCGCCAGCTCTACCGCAACGGCGTCTGGTCCAAAGCCGCGTATTCCCTGCTCCGGCAATCCGTCCCGCTCGATTCCAGCGTCATTCTGGTTCCGGCGGAACGTTCGCTCAACAACTGGCTGCGGCTGATTGCGCTGATCTATCTGGGCATAGGACTCTACGTCCTGCTGCGCCGCTGGACCGCTCCCGGATCCATGCACTTCTATATCTTTTGCCTCGTTTCGTTTATTGCCTATTCCTTCAAGTACACCGGCAAGCTGAACGATTTCGACTGGACGATCTATTGGGGCAACATTGCCGCCGGAGTGTTGCAGCCGGCGCTGTTTCTGCACTTCGTTCTTACCTTCCCCGAGAAACGCGAGATTGTGCGCAAACATACCTGGCTGCTGGCTCTGGTCTATGTGCCGGCAGCGGTGCTGCTGACGGTGCACCTCACCGCCATGCATTGGCTTCAGGCCAGTGAGCGGCTGCGCTGGAACCTCGACCGGATGGAAATGTCGTATGGATCGCTGTTCTTTCTGGCCGCAGCCGGCGTGCTCTGGTACAGCTACCGGCGCGCCAGCACCACGATTCTGCGGCAGCAGTTGAAGTGGGTGACCCGCGGCACCATTCTGGCCATTGTTCCCTACACCGTCTTCTACGTCGTCCCTTATCTGATGGGTTCGCTGCCTGGCGCAACCATGAAGGTGTCCGCGTTGTCGCTGGCGCTGTTGCCGCTCACTTTCGGCTATGCCATCTTCCGCTACCGCCTGATGGATGTGGACCTCATCTTCAAGCGCGGCGTGGTCTACACGCTCGCGGCGGCGATCGTGGTGGGAATGTATTTTGCCCTGGTGGCAGGCGTGGCGCTGCTGGTGCACAATTGGCGGCCCAGTTCCGGTCCCATGGGTCTGGTCCTGGCTGTGGTAGTCACGGCCCTGCTGTTCGATCCCGTCCGCAAGTGGATTCAAGACCACATCGACCAGTTTTTCTACCGCACCAGCTATGACTACCGCCGCACGCTGCTCGAGTTCGGCCGGGAGTTGGGTTCGGAGACTAATCTGAATACCCTGCTGGCTTCGCTGATCGACCGCTTGTCCCGCACTCTGGCGGTCGACCGCATGGCTATCTTTCTGGCTGGCGACGCAGTGGGACAATTTGCACTGGCCAAGTCCTTCGGCCTGTCCGTGCCCGGCAACATCGATCTCTCATTCCTGAGCGCGCCGCGGCCGGAGCAGGCTGGCCATCTTTTCTTCGAGAACACGCACCAGGTGCCTCGCGAGACGCCGGAGGCGCAGCAAGCCATCGCCCGGCTCGATCTGAATTACTACATTCCATGCCACGCGCAGCAGAAAACCATCGCCGTGCTCGGCCTGGGCAAGACCACGCAGGGCGACTTCCTCTCCAGCGAAGACATGGAATTGCTGGAGACCCTGGGTGGTTATCTCGGCATCGCCATTCAGAATGGACAGCTTTATGCCTCTCTGCAGCAGAAGGCGGCGGAGTACGAGCGTCTCAAGGACTTCAACGAAAACATCGTCGAATCCATCAACGTTGGCGTGATGGCGCTCGACATGGAAGACCGCATCGAGAGCTGGAACGCGCAGATGGAAGTGATGTACGCGGTGCCGCGCTGGCAGACCCTGACCCAGCCGCTGAAGGGCATTTTCCCGGCGGAGTTTGTCGAAGAATTCGATCGCATGCGGCAGGACGCGGGCATTCGCAACATGTACAAATTCCGCTTGAAGACGCCGGCCGGTGAAGTCCGCACCGTGAATGTGGCCATCGCCCCGCTGGTGACGCGTACGTTCCAGGTTATCGGCCGGCTGATCATCATGGATGACATCACCGAGCGCGTCGACCTCGAAGCCCAGCTTTCGCAGGCCGACAAACTTTCATCCATCGGCTTGCTGGCAGCCGGCGTGGCTCACGAAGTTAACACGCCCCTGGCCGTGATCTCTTCCTACACCCAGATGCTGGGCAAACAACTGCAGGGCGATCCCCAGAAATCGAGCCTGCTGGAGAAGATTACGCGGCAGACCTTCCGCGCTTCCGAGATCGTGAACAATCTGCTGAATTTCTCGCGCACCAGCGGCAGCGAGATCGGCGATGTGGATGTGAACAAAGTGATCGGAGACACTCTGGCGCTGCTGGAACACCAGTTCAAGGTGGCCAAGGTAGAAGTACAGAACGTGCTCGCACCCAAGTTGCCCGCCATTCAGGGGAACGCCGGAAGATTGCAGCAGGTGTTTCTGAACCTGTTTCTGAACGCCAAGGACGCCATGCCGGGGGGCGGCACACTGCGCGTGGCCACGCTCAACGGCGAAAGCGTCAGCGTGTGCGTATCCGACACCGGAACCGGCATCGCACCCGAGCACATTCAGCGCATTTACGATCCGTTCTTCACCACCAAGACCTCGCCGCGTGAAGGCCAGGCGCGGGGCACCGGCCTCGGCCTTTCCGTCACCTACGGAATTATTCAGGAACATGCGGGCAAGATTCGCGTGGAGAGTCATCCCGGCGCCGGCACGACGTTTACCCTCGATTTCCCTCTAAGCAAGAAAGCAGTCCCTTCGAAGGCAGAATATGTCTGATGCCGCCGTCATCTCGCGCACGCTGATGAATGGAACCCGTGGCTTGGCGGGCGCGGTGCTCATCATTGACGATGAGGCTGAGATCCGCGAATCTTTGCAAACCTTGCTGGAAATGGAAGGCTTCGCCGTGGAAACCGCGGCCACCGGAGAGGCCGGCCTGCAACGCATCGGCGAACATCCCTTCGACCTGATCCTGCTCGATCTCGCCCTGCCCGGCCGCGATGGCATGGAAATTCTGGCCGACATTCGCGCCCACGAAACCCGCCTGCCGGTCATCATGATCACCGCCTACGGTACGGTGGAGAACGCGGTGCGCGCCATGCAATCGGGCGCCGCCAACTTCGTTACCAAACCCTGGGATAACGAAAAGCTTCTGGCCGATGTGCGCGCCGCCGTCGGATGGCGCCGGGCCGAAGAAGAGAACATCCAACTGAAGCGCGCCCTCAAGCAGCGCTACAACTTCGAAAACATCGTCGGCAAAAGCGAGCCGATGCTAAAGATCTTCGACCTGGTCGCCCAGGTGGCAAATAGCCGCTCCACCGTGCTCTTGCAGGGCGAAAGCGGGACGGGCAAGGAAGTCATCGCCAAAGCCCTGCAT
>PLKR01000091.1 GCA_003140655.1 Acidobacteriaceae bacterium
AGCGCTCTAGATTTTCCAGCAGTGTCTGCACCGCCTGGTGGAAAAGGGAATGCGCGGTTGGATCGCCTGTCGCCAGAAAGTAGTCGTACACTCCCCAAGAGGCCCACATAAAGCCGTTCAGGATGTGGGTGGGTGGCGACACGATGTATTCCTCGAACCACAGGTCACCGTGCTCATCGGTGAAGGTCACACCACCATCCTCGGTTGGCATGAGAAAACTGGCGAAGGCCCTCTTAGCAGCGCGGAAATATTCGGGTTTAGCAGTTTCTCGATGCGCACGTACTAAGAGCGAGATCCCCTGTCCCTGTGCGAGCGCCGAACACCAGGGAGCCTTCAAAGTGTCGCGATATTCCCAGTCGAAATGATGGTTCCAGATCCAAACGCTATAGCGATTCTGCTCCAGATGATTACACAGCCAGTCGCTGGCCTTCAGAAATTTTTCTTTGCGCTCGTTGCTACCGGTGCGGTGGAACAGGTCGTGGTTTCCGAGTCCCCACTGCGCAACAGCGATCGGGTTGTACTGCAAGCCGATCTGGCCACGGTAGTCGAGCATGGGAATCCCTTGAGAATCGTAATGGCCCGAATAATCGGCCTTGGCCCCGAAGGCCATGTAGTATTCGCCCAACTTGTCCGTGGTTGAGTTTGGGTTCGCTTGCGGCGTCTCGTGCCAGAAGGTCAACTGGCTTTTTCCCGGCACCAGGTAAGCGTTGAAAATGCGCCGGTAATACTGAAGGCGGTTCGCAAACGACATGCTGAGTGGGACCTGCTCGAGTTCGTCAACTATAGCATGAAGCAGGCGCTGCGAGCCGCGTGCACCAGCCTTCACAATCTTCGAGCGTGACTAAACAGTTCACCTTCTGCCGTCGGCCATTCTACAATTGTTGACTGCAGTATTCCTTTCCACGGTGGAATCACGCGTTGGAAGCGGTTGAATCTAAGACCGAGCTAACAAAGGCGGCAATGTCTGTAGACATCGGTCGCCCCAAAGCGAGCGAGCCTTGGATGCGCAAAGTGGCAAGCGTAGCGCCGACAATCTGGTCGAATGGGATGGGAACCGCTTGACCTTCTCGAATAGCATTGGCAAGAGCCTCGCATTCGCCGCGATGACCTTTGTCCTGAAGCCAACGGGCGCGCATTGTTTGCTTCTTCCCATGGCGAATAAGTTCGAGCCGGCGGAAATCCTCGAGTACGGCGACTGCGCCGCCGCCAAACACTTCGACCCGCTCCTTCGAAAATGATTTGTCACCGTTGGCCAGATAAGCGATCGTGCCCTGCGAGCCGTTGGCGAACCGCAGCGAGACGACCACATTATCTCCGCTATACTGGCCTGGATTGGCGAGGCTGCTCGCTTGCACCTCGACCGGAGAGGAGCTAGCCAAAAACATCAGAAAATCAACAAAATGGCACACCTCACCGAGAATGCGCCCACCGCCCTGCTCAGGGTCGTGCACCCAGTGGTCCGGCGGAAGGTACCCGGCATTTACCCGGTAGTGCATCGCGAGCGGTTCCTTGACCTCTGATAGGAATGCTTTCATCCGCAGTGCCATGGGCGCAAAGCGCCGGTTAAAGCCCACCATGAGAACGGGTTGTTGAGTTGTCGTTGACCTAGTATAGGAACGAATAACGTCGCCGAGTTCTTCTTCGCTCAAACAGAGCGGCTTCTCACAGAACACGTGTTTTCCCGCGTTCAAAGCTGCCACTACCTGACGCGCGTGCAGGTGATGGCGTGTAGCAATCAGAACTGTGCTGATACGCGCATCGTTGAGAATTTCTTTTTCGTCAGTCGTGCAGTACTGGAATCCGAATTTCTTCGCGGCGTGGCGGCCACGAACTCCCGTGGCGTTGCAGACACCGACGAATTCAGCTCCACTCACCCGCTTGATCGCAGGCAATAACGTGCTTACGGCAAAACTGCCGGCCCCCAACAACCCAATCGCGACCGATTTTAGGGTGCGACTGCCCCTACTCTTTTCCACTAGTTCGAGAACCTGGCTCTGGTCCGGCTGCTCCGGATAAGTAATCAGCACTCCGAGGAACTCCTGTCCCGTCCCTCCCGTAATCAAGTCGTAAGCGCCATGCGCGCGGTCAATCGGGAAGCGGTGTGTGATCAGCGATTTCAGATCGAGCTTGCCGTCAGTCAAGAGCTCGAGGAACTCTTCCATGTTGCGTGTTTCGGTCCAGCGCACATATCCGATGGGATAATCGTGTCCCTTCTGCTCGTAAGCAGCATCGTAGCGTCCCGGACCATACGACCGTGAGATACGGAAGTCGAGTTCCTTTTCATAATAGAGCCTGCGCTCTATGTCCATGCCTACCATACCCACCGCGACCACGATGCCACGGTCACGAGCGATTTCTGCGGCGAGATTGACTGGATCGCTGCTTTGAGTTTCGGCTGTGATCAGCACGGCATCGACCCCTGCACCGCGAGAACGCTCATAGCACAAATCACGGAACTCCGAAGATAAAGCAGCAGTCGCGTCTGCGCCCAACCGTGAGGCGAGTTCGGCGCGGTTGGGTACGATGTCCATCCCCAGTACACGGCAGCCACCAGCTTTCAGAATTTGCACCGTGAGCTGGCCCAGCAAGCCGAGACCAATCACCGCGACAGTGTCGCCGAGCTTCACGTCCGCTGTGCGAATGCCGTGCAGGGCGACGCTGCCCAGGGTCGCGAAGGCAGCTTCGTCGAAGGTAACGGGCGAGGGCTCTGGGAGTTTCGCGAGCAGCAAGCGCGGCACGCAGGCGACCTCGGCGTGGACGGCGTAACCGGCACCCGCACAGGCCACTCGATCGCCTACCCGAATGTCGGTCACACCTTCCCCAATGCCTACCACTCTGCCTGCGCTGCTGTACCCCAACGCCAACGGTTGGTTCAAACGGCTGCGGACCGCTTGCACGGCA
>PLKR01000435.1:0-772 GCA_003140655.1 Acidobacteriaceae bacterium
CCACGCCGTCGTTTCCCGAGCCGATGCCTGACCCAAAGATGGAAGAGCCGAGGATGGCGGAGGCGTCTCCGGTTGCGATGACTCATTCGGGCGCCGAAGTGATCTCGCTTGACTCCATGCGCAGCGCGATGGTGGCGAACTTCGAACAGGACGACCTGGATGTTCCGGCCTTTCTGCGCAAGCGCGGCGAAGTTATGTAAGCGGCGAGCGCGGGGCTGAAAGTGAAGAATTCGAGCTTAGAAGTGCAAGTTTCTGGGTTGAGGTCGAGTGTCAAAGAGGAAAACCTTTGCGTTAGAGAGCCGTATCGTTTTAGTAACTATGCGACCATTACTGGAGGCTGTCGCACCAAGGTAATTCCAGTTTAAGTACTTTATCCACAATGGGTTAGATCGAAATTAGTGTTTCCTCTGATACAAACTTTGTTATTGCCTGAAACGATGTAACTCCCGTAATATCGGGGAGATGGGTGAAGTTATCGGTCGGGGCTGGCCACTGGCAGGCTTCGTGCACGGAATGAGTAAGGAATCCGGATCGTATTTCTGAAGGTCAGGTTTCCGCAGATCAGTTTCCGAAGTTCGTATCTAAGAAGTTCGCAGGTAAGAAGATCAGGGGAACGAACCAAGATGTCCAAGTTGGGAGTTTGCTGTCTTCGTCTGGTAGTGATGGCAGGAGGGTTGTGTTTGGCGCCGGGAATGTGGGCGGCGCATGTCAACCCGCGCACGCTGAATCCTCCCAAATCGAAATCCACGAAAGTGAGTGAGAGCCAGCGAAC
>PLKR01000435.1:783-4271 GCA_003140655.1 Acidobacteriaceae bacterium
TCCCAACACCGGTATCATGAACGCTTTTTCATGAGTTCGTTCGCCGAGGGGATCACGGGCGGCGATGTCACCGAGGGCGAAGACCCGGTTGTCCGCCAGGCAGCCATCGACGCTTTGGGCAATATGAATGGCACGGTAGTGGCGATTGAGCCGACCAGCGGACGTGTGCTGGCCATGGTCAATCAGAAGCTGGCGCTGTCGAGCGGCGCGCAACCTTGCTCGACCATCAAACTTTCCGTGGCTCTAGCCGCGCTGAACGAGGGCGTGGTGTCGAAAGACACCGAGGTCGCGCTCGGGGGTCGCAGCCGGATGAACCTCACTAAAGCTCTGGCCCACTCCAACAACGCATACTTCGAGGCGCTGGGACGCAAGCTGGGGTTCGAAAAAGTCGCTTATTACGCCCATGAGTATGGCCTGGGCGAACTGGCTGGCTACGATATTCCGGGCGAACAGTTGGGAGCTTATCCCGAAGAAGTGATTCCGCAGACGCTGGGCGGTGTGGGCAAGATGTGTTCGTTCGGCGAGGGCATTTCCATGACTCCGTTGCAGTTGGGCGCAATGGTTTCCGCCATCGCCAACGGGGGCACGCTTTATTACCTGCAGCATCCGACCTCGCCGGAAGAGATCATGAATTTCCAGCCGCGCATCAAGCGGCAGCTTGATATCGCCGCGCTGATCCCGGAACTCTCCGACGGTATGGCCGGGGCCGTGCACTACGGCACGGCGCGACGGCTCGGGCTCAACTTTAACGAGGAAGAGATCTTGGGCAAGACCGGGACCTGCTCCCACGCCGGCACCCGCTTCGGCTGGTTCGCCTCCTACGCGAATACCAGCAGCGGACGCATCGTCGTTGTGGTTTTCCTGCAGGGCGGGCGGCCTACATTTGGTCCCAAGGCGGCCGAGATTGCCGGGCTGATGTACCGTAATCTCTACGATCACAACTTTTTCATTGCTGGCACGCCCACGCCGGCGGACACCGCCGCATCGCGACCTACAAGCACGACGCCGTAGTCGAAACCCGATCCCAATATCTGTTCTCGCGAAGGCCTCTCGGCAGAGAGGCTTTTGTGTTTCTGCCGTACTAGACGGTTGGCAGCGCTTCAGAGCTTGACCGTGATCTCCAGGGGAAAGTGACGGCGGTTCAACAAACTTAGAACTCTCTAACACGTCGACGCCGAATGCCGCCGATATGCAGTGTAGGGACTCGGCAGCTGGCAGAGTCCGGGCTCTGTCTGGCCTCACACGATCTGTGAAAGTTGAAGTTGGAGGGCCCTGGGCCAGAGATGATTTCGATGACCGTATTAAGCGGCAGCTACGATTACCGGTTGGTGGCGCTGTCCATCATGATNNGCGATGTTTGCCTCGTATGCTGCGTTGGATCTGGCGGGGCGCGTAACCGCGGCGCACGGCTGGGGGCGAGCGGTCTGGCTGGGCGCTGGGGCTGCGGCGATGGGCCTGGGAATCTGGGCGATGCACTACGTCGGCATGCTCGCCTTAATCATGCCGATACCGGTTTTTTATCATCTTCCCACTGTGCTGCTTTCTCTGTTGGCGGCGATTGCCGCCTCTGGCGTGGCCCTGCACGTGGTCAGCCGGACGAAGCTAAACCTTTGGCAGGAAGCCGCAGGCAGTCTGGTCATGGGCAGTGGGATTGCGGCGATGCACTACATCGGCATGGCTGCCATGCGCTGTTCCGCCGTGATTGTCTATGACCGCAGAATTGTTGCGCTGTCGATCGTGCTGGCCATGGCGGCCTCTCTGGTGGCTCTGCAACTTGTTTTCCGGCTGCGGGATGAGAGGCGTACGACGCGGCGGAAAATCGCTGCTGCGCTGGTCATGGGCAGCGCAATTCCACTGATGCACTATACGGGGATGTGGGCCGCGACCTTCCACCCTTCCGGGGTTGTGCCTGATCTCACCAACGCCATTGGCATTTCCACGATTGGCATCCTGGCTATTAGCGCGAGCAGTTTCTTTGTGCAGGGAGCGGCGATTGCTTCATCATTCTTCGACCGCTTCATGGCCATGCAGAAAGGTAATCTCAGCACAGCCCGGGAACGCGAGTTCTATTTCCAGACCATGGCGGAAGCGGCTCCTGAGATTATCTGGACCGCCGACGTCAATGGGATGGACGACTACTTCAACCGGAAGTGCTTCGATTACACCGGGCTGACGTTCGAGCAATTGCGGGGCACAGGATGGACGGTGATCGTCCATCCCGATGACCGGGGCCTGTGCACGGCGAAGTGGGAAAGCGCGCTGCGTACCGGGGAACCCTACGATGTGCAGTATCGCCTACAAGGCAGAGATGGAACCTACCGCTGGTTCATATGCCGGGGCAATCCCATCCGCGACGCCGAGGGAGAGGTCGTCAAATGGTTCGGCACGTGTACTGACATCGAAGATCAGAAGCAGAGTCAGCAGATTCTGGAAGAGCAGATTCTGGAACGAACCATGCAATTGGCGAACGCCAACACACGCTTGCAGGTGGAAATGTCAGAGAGGGACCTTGCCCGCAAAGAACTCGACCAACAGACCGAGAGAATGCTGCGGGAACTCGAACAACGCTCGGAGCGGGCGACCCGGCTGGCGAAGATGGGCGAACTGCTCCAGAGCTGTGTCAGTTTGGAAGAAGTGTTCGCGGCCGCTCTGGGTTTTGCGCCCAGGATCTTTCCTGCCGCCCGAGGAGCGATGGCGCTGCTGAATACTTCGCGGAGCCTGACCGAAGTGATCGGTGCGTGGTCCGATTGCCGGCTTCCTGCGATGGAGTTTGAGACAACTTCCTGCTGGGCCCTGCGCACGGGGCATCCGCATCTGGTATTGGCGGGAGACTCGACCGCACCTTGCGCCCACGCAGCGGGGGTGAAAAATACGTACCTGTGCATCCCGATCCTGGCGCAGGGCGAAACCCTGGGCATCGTGCACCTTCAGGCTACGGATGAAGCGCCGCAACTGAATGCATCCGAACTCTCGTTCAAGACAACTTTTGCGGCACAAGTTGGATTGTCCATCGCCAACCTAAGATTGCGGGAAGCGCTGCGAACCCAGTCGGTGCGGGATGCCTTGACCGGTCTCTATAACCGGCGGTATCTGGAGGAGGTGTTAGAACGCGAAGTCCGCCGCGCGGCGAGAGCGGCGCAGNNGATGCGGTATTGCGCGAAACCGGCGCGTTCCTGACCAGGGGCATTCGGGCAGAGGACTTTGTCTGCCGGTTCGGCGGGGAGGAATTTGTCGTCATCCTGCCGACGGCGAACCTGGAAGCTGCGTGTGCGCGCGCCGAGCGCTTGCGATTGAAAATGAAGGAACTGACCGTCCTGCACCAGGGCAGGTCGATGGGGATGCTCACAGTTTCCATCGGTGTGGCCGTGTTCCCCGAGCACGGTGTGTCCCCCAAGGAATTAATGGCGGCGGCCGACGCCGCCCTGTATGAGGCCAAGCGTGGTGGGCGCAACCAGGTGGGCGTGGCATCGTTGAAAAGTGTAGAAGAG
>PLKR01000435.1:4282-4514 GCA_003140655.1 Acidobacteriaceae bacterium
CTTCGCTCGGGATGACAAGGGGCAGTACTGCGGCCAATTATTTGATCTTCCGTTCGTCGCGCTCGACGACTCCGTCCTTGATGTTGACGATTCGGTGAGCGTACTCGGCGATGTCATGTTCGTGGGTGACCAGGACAATCGTGTTTCCCTCGCCGTGCAGGCGGTCGAACAGGGCCATGATTTCGCCTCCGGTTTGCGAATCGAGGTTGCCGGTGGGTTCGTCCGCCAGAAT
>PLKR01000435.1:4621-5627 GCA_003140655.1 Acidobacteriaceae bacterium
ATGCGGGCCAGTTCATCGTCGTCGAGTTCGCTCACCAACTGACCGTTGAGCCAGTATTCGCCCTTGGTGGGCGTGTCCAGGCAGCCGATAAGGTTCATCAGCGTGGACTTGCCGGAGCCGGATGGTCCCATGATGGCAACGTACTCCCCCCGTTCAATGCGGAGATTGACGCCGCGCAGGGCATGCACCTGCTGCTCCGATCCCATGTCGTAGGTCTTCCAAAGGTCCTCAGCTGCGATCATGCAGGATTGAGGCGGCGCTGCAACGGCGTTGGCGGGCATGCTGAGTATTTCTGCGGTTGCCATGTTTTTCTCCTGCTCCGGTGCCACTGGGTTCTCCGAGATTGAATTCGACTCCGAGAGCTCCGTTTGCTATCCGACACTGCTGCTCGAGACCGCTGTTCCAAACCCAAGCTGGCTTCTCCGTTGGACGGATGAAGCCGCTGAAGGTTAAGTCTCGTCTTCCTTCTTGGGGACGGAGTTATCGATTTTGACGCTGCTCCCGGAACGAAGCGTACGCAAAATCTTGTAACTGCCGGTGATCACCTCGTCCCCCTCCCGCAATCCATTGACCACCTCAATGTCGCTGGTCCCGGCGATGCCGGTGGTCACGGGCACGAACTCCGCCTTCTTGTTGCGAATGACGAACACGCCCGGCACGTCTTCTTTCTGATCCTTGTCTTTGTCCTTAGATGCATCTTTAGACACCGGAGCGGCAGCATGAACGGCGCCAGGCGCAGCCTTTTCCTGTTCCAGTTGAGCCTTAGTGCGGACCGAGAGTGCCTGGATCGGAATGGCCAGCACGCTGCTGCGGGAAGCCGTCGTTATTTTGGCGGTAGTGGAGAGTCCCGGACGCAGATCCGGCGGAGGATCGGTCACGGTCACGACTACTTTGAAGTCTTTGGCCTCTTCGCTGGCTGTAGCCTGCTGAGAGGTGGCCACGCCGGTGGAGCGCACGATGGCGTTATCTCCGATTTCTGCAACCGTGCCGTGGAAGACCTTTTTGG
>PLKR01000435.1:5685-18617 GCA_003140655.1 Acidobacteriaceae bacterium
ACCGGTAAGTTGGTGACAACTCCGTCGTAGGGAGCTGTGTAGGTAGTCTTCTTCAACACGTCGGCGAAGCGGATGAGCGTGGCCTGATTCTGGCTTATGTGCTGATCGGCGGAATCCTTCTGCGCTTTAGCCTGAGCCACTCTGGCCTGCGCCTGAACGAGTCCAGCATCCGCGGTGGCCCAACTATTCCTGCGGCTATCGAAATCGGACTTAGCGATCAAGCCATCTTTGAAAAGGCTCTGCGCGCGATCCCAGTCCAACTTATTACGGTCGTAGTCGGCCCGGGCCCGCAGCAGATCGGCGTCGGACGTCTTCANNTAACGTACAGGTGGGTGATCTTCCCATAAGCATTGGCGCCGATATTGACGTACGTCTTGGGCTTGATTTCTCCCGAGGCGCTCACCACCGCGGACAAATCCTGGCGCTGTACCTTCCCGGTTTGTACTGTGACCACGTTCTTGCCGCTCTGATGAACCGTGATCCCGACAATGGTGGCCAATAGGACAACCACGCCGCCGCTGATGGCAATTTTTTTCCAGGGTTTCATGGTTCCCGTCACCGTACAGGGCAGTTGGCCCAATCAGGCCAGCAGCGGCTCGGATCCCAGGCGGTACTCCCGAGATTACCTCCCTGATAACTACGACCGATCCGCAGAGTGACGAGCACACATTCTGGGATACGATCCTGTTGGCAGGAAAGTTCCAATCTGAATGGAGTGCCAGAACCCTGGGAACCCGGAGAGCAGCGCTGCCCCGCGAATGCAAGATTATAGCAATCCAAAATTATAGCTTGCTCCCGTGCCCAGTTCTAAAATATTCGATGCCGGGCCGGGCAACTCGGCAGGCGTGTCGCTGCGTCCAACGGAACGGTGGGCTCGCTCGTCAATCCATTCGTTTGATGTGACTTAGCCTTGCTTTCGCCCAACTGAGGGCCTAGAATAGAGCGACAAAAGTTTGTCGTGGCAGGAGTCCCTCTCATGGTTCGGGTTGGTTCACGTTATCTGTCGTCTCTTGTGATCCTGGCTGTCGCCTCAGCTTTTGCCGGCCCGGCTAGAGCCCAAAGTGACAAGCCCGCTCCGTCCAGCCAGCCATCTTCCAGCGCACCAGGATCCAGCGCACCAGCGTCCAGCGCGACGGCGCCTGGCTCTCAGGTGCAACCGGGGGATGAGATCGATCCGCTCAAGCGCGCGCCCACGGCAACGCAGAAGAAACAACAGAAAGCTGCTCTGAAGGTCGAACTCAGCAGGGTCTACAAGAAGTGGCTGAACGAGGATGTAGTCTGGATCATCACCGACGAGGAAAGAGCAGCCTTCAAGCAGCTCTCGAACGACGAGGAACGCGACAACTTTATTGAAGCTTTCTGGCAGCGCCGCGACCCCACGCCCGACACGGAAGAGAACGAATACAAAGAAGAACACTACCGCCGCATTGCTTATGCGAACGAGCATTTTGCCGCGGGAATTCCGGGCTGGAAAAGCGACCGCGGCCGCATTTATATCATGTATGGTCCCGCCGACGAAGTCGACTCGCATCCCTCAGGCGGGAGCTATGAGCGGCCCATGGAAGAAGGCGGCGGCGAGACGTCTACGTTCCCCTTCGAAGATTGGCGCTACCGCTATTTGGAAGGCATCGGGCAGGAAGTCATCGTCGAATTCGTCGACTCTTGCATGTGNNACTCTCTATGAACAGATGGGTATGGCCAACAAGGCAAACCGTTTCAATGGTGGTATGGAACAACTGGGAACCGGCCCCGACAGCGCCAGCCAAGCCACCAAGCAGTTCGACCGGTTGGAGCAGTTTGCCAAGCTGCAGGCGCCGCCGCCGGTCAAGTTCAAGGACCTAGAAGAAATCGTTAATACCAAGATCATCACCAACTTGATGCCCTTCGACGTGCGCACAGATTTTGTGAAGGTCACCGGGGACACGGTGCTGGTTCCCATAACGGTCCAGTTGAAGTATCGCGATATCACCTTCGCCAACAAAGATGGCGTGCAGCGCGGCACAGTCAATATCTTTATGCGCGTGAGCACCTTGACCGGACGCATTGTGCAGACTCAGGAGGAACCGGTGCAGGTGGATGTGCCGGCGGAACTGTTGCCCCGTACGGCGGAGAATTCAGCCGTGTATTGGAAGGCGCTGCCGCTACGTCCGGGACGCTACAAAGTAGAGATCGCGGTGAAAGACGTGAACGGCGATCGCAAGGGCCTCTGGAGCCGTGGGATTGTGGTGCCTGAGTACTCCGATGACAAACTGTCGACCTCCTCGTTGATTGTGGCCGACGTGATGGAGCCGGTGCCCACCAAGGATGTGAGCACGGGCCAATTCGTAATTGGCCTGAACAAAGTTCGCCCGCGCGTGGCTCCAGCCGACGGCAAGCCCGCCCTCTTCAAACGGAGTCGCGACCAGAAGGTAAACTTCTGGATGCAAGTCTATAATCTGGGCGTGGACGAGAAGACGCACAAGCCTTCGGCCACGTTTGAGTATGACATCGTCAACATCGCAACCAACAAACCAGTAGTCCAGAAAACGGAGTCCACCGAGACGATGGGAAATATCGGCGAACAGGTGACGTTGCAGAAATCCATTGCCGCAACCAACCTGCAGCCTGGCGTGTATCGAATCGATATTAAAGTGAATGACAACATCTCCAAGCAGACGATTGATCCTTCAGCGACGTTTGCTGTAGAGTAATGGGCTGCTTGATTCCCCGGGGGTTGGAGTGAGGCTTCGCCATCTCGGATTTTGGGCGGTGGTAATTGCGCTGTCGCTTCCGGCGTGGGCTGGACAGCGGTCGGGTGCCATTTCGGGATACGTCCGCGATGCGTCGGGCACACCCCAGATGGGCGCGGTGGTGGAGATCGCCGGCTCGGCGGCGCGCACTCTGACTGTGTTTACCGACGGCGTAGGGTTCTTTTCCGTTACGAACCTGCTTCCCGGGGTATATTCAGTCAAAGTTTCGGCGCCTTCTTTCCTGCCTTCCCTGAATGAAAAAGTTGGCTTGCAGCCCGGCACCAGCCTTCGTCTGAACATCACGCTGAACACTTTGCTCAACGCCATGCGGGTGGGACCCTTGCGCGGGACCGCCGATGACGACGACTGGAAGTGGACGCTGCGTTCGGTGGCGAATCGTCCCGTTTTGCGGGTGTTTGACGATCCCGCTGCGAGCGCCGAACAACAGGGTCACGACCTGAAGGCGAGCCTTTCGTTCCTGGCCGGTTCCGCCGCCGGTGGGTATGGCAGCGGCTCGGACATGAGCACCGCCTTCTCGGTGCAGCGCTCAATCTTTTCCGCCAGTCGCGTCGGGCTGAGTGGAAATGTTGGCTACGGAGACAGTCTTCCCACTGCCGTCCTGCGCGTGATGTACTCGCACCTTCTACCCGACGGTTCCGGGCCCTCGATGGCGGTTACCATGCGGCGGTTCGCGCCTTCCGATCCCAGCCTGCACTACGCCGCGTTGCAGGCGCTGGCGCTCAATGCCGGAGACGATCTCGCCGTCAGCGACGTGCTCGAGTTGAAGTTCGGCAGCGAACTCCAGACCATCCAATTTCTTGGGCACGTGACGGCGTTCCGTCCCTACGGCTCCATCGATTTGCACACCTCTCCCAACACCCTCGTGGAGTATGACTACGCCACATCTTTGCCCAACACGCGGGCCGAGAAGGGTTTCGATTCGGCGCCCGCGGATCTGAGCGAAGCCGATCCTCGCGTCAGCATGGCTAACTTTGCGACTCGACTCGAACGCGCTCACCACCAGGAATTGAATCTCTCCCGGCGCATCGGGAAGAACAACATCCAGGTTGCGGTATTCAGCGATCGCGTGGCCAACACGGCATTGATCGGTACCGGCGAGGTCTCTGCCTCAGGCGGCTTCCTGCTGCCCGACGTCTACTCGGGTACGTTTACTTATGCGGGCGACACCCTGCGTGCACACGGCGTGCGGGTTGTGCTCCAGCGGAAGCTTTCTTCCGATCTCACCGCCACTCTGGATTATGCCTGCGGCGATGCGCTGGACCTCGCCAAGCCTGATGTCGAACTCCAGGATGCTGGCCAGTGGATCACCACCCAGAGGCGTCACGCCCTGGCCGCCAAGTTCAGCGGCGCACTACCCGCTACTCATACCCGATGGATCGCATCCTATCGCTGGGTAAACGGTCCGGCGTTGACTCCAGTGGATATGTTCAACGCCTCGCCCGGACAAAGCGATCCCTTCCTGAATGTCTTCATCCGCCAGCCTATTCCCACCTTGGGTTTCCTGCCCGCCCACATGGAAGCGCTTGTCGATCTGCGCAACCTGCTGGCACAAGGCTATGTGCCGGTCATGGGCCAGGACGGCCAGACCGTCTATCTGGTCCAGGCCGCCCGCTCCATCCGCGGCGGCGTCACCATTACTTTCTAGTGGATCGTCCTGGTTGGACCGCCCCAGTTGGATCGTCTTATTTCGATCAACCTGACTCGAATCGCCCGAGCTGGCTTGCCCCTGCCCCGGGCTCGGGAGGTTACCTGCGAGTTACCTTATTCGTAAAATCTATTGCTTCCATCGAAACTCAATGGTTGACTCTTGGGGTAGGGTTGGATAGTGTTTCCTGTGCGGCGGGGCGCTGCAACTTCTTAGTATGCAAGGAATTGCAAGACCTCCTAAACTAGGGGCCTGAGAAGCCCGGCCGGCCGCATCGGATTACTCCCTTAAACCCATCGATATCTAAGGAGCTTCTATGAAAGTGCGCATAGTCCTGGTGTTTGTGCTTCTGGCCGTAGTCAGCCTTTCCGCACAAACCTTCCGCGGCACGATTCTCGGGACGGTAACCGATCCCTCCGGTGCGGTGCTCCCCGGCGTCAAGGTGACCGTGAAGAACGTGGCCACGGGATTAGAGCGCACCACCGAGACTAGCGCCGACGGAAGCTACGCGCTACCGGAACTGCCGATCGGCACTTATACGGTGACGATCACCCTGACCGGCTTTCAGACCTCTGTGACCACCGGCGTGATCGTGGACGTGGCCACCGAGCGCCGTGTGGATGCGGCCATGAAGACGGGCCAGGTGTCGACGAGAGTAGAAGTCTCAGGAGACCTTTTGCCCCAAGTGGAGACGACAAGCGACGACCTTGGCGGCGTGCTCACCCAAGAAACGGTGAAAGATCTGCCAGTCAATGGACGTGATTACACCAAACTGATCTTCCTGAACCCCGGCGTGGCCGGCTCACCCGACCAGATTTCCGACTCTCCCGGTTCTTACGGTGAATTCACCATGAACGGAGCGCGGGGCCGCTCCAACAATTACCTTCTCGACGGTACCGACATGAACGACGGCTACCGCAACGATCCGGCCATCAACGAGGCGGGCGTGTTCGGAACTCCTTCGGCCATCTTGCCCATCGACGCGATCGCGGATCTGAACGTCATTTCTAACTTTCTGCCTGAATATGGCAGGAATGCAGGCGGAGTCGTCAACATCGTCACCAAAAGCGGCACCAACCAGTGGCATGGTACTGCGGGTGAGTACTTCCGCAATGACGCGCTCGACGCCAGGAACTACTTCAATCCCGTTAATGTCATCAATCCCGCGACCGGTGGGTCGGTTCCGAACCCCAAGGCCCCTTTCCACAATAATCAGTACGGTGCGTCGATCGGTGGGCCGATTGTGAAGGATAAGACATTTTTCTTCGCGGACTACGAAGGCCAACAGGAACCCGTGGGGGTGGTGACACTGGCCACCGTCCCAGCGGGAAGCGCTGCCAATGGGGGGCTCAGTCCAAGTGATGCCACCAACCCTGTCATCGCGGCTCTCATCGCCCGGAATCCATGGCCCGCCCCCAATCTTGGAGGCAACAGCGCCTCGGTCGTTTCACCCTCCTTCAATCGGCTCACTAGCTTCATCGCCAAGGTTGACGAGAACTTCAACACCAACAACATCGTTACCGGGCGTTATTTCTTCGGGGACAGCGTGCAGTCCTTTCCTCTGGCTCTGACCGCAAGTGGCGGCGAGTTGCCCGGCTTTAATACCTACACCCCAACCCGCGTGCAGCTCGTTTCGCTGTCGTACGTGCGCACCATCGGCAGCAACAAGGTGAATGAGTTGCGTTACGGCTGGAACCGTTTTGCCGAGGGATTTTTCCCGCAGGATGCAAGCTTCTCGCCCGCTAGTGGGATTGGTTTGGGCACGACCGGGGGTTTGGCAGGGGAAGGCCTCCCGATTATCGCGGTGACCGGCTTCGCGCAATTGGGAGCCAGCTCCAGCGATCCCCGTCACCGTTTCGACACTAATAACCAGGTCCTCGACAATTTCTCCTGGAAGGCAAACAAGCACAACATCAAGTTCGGCGCTGACTTCTACCGCACCAGCATTCAGCAGTACTTCGATAAATATTTCCGCGGCAAGTTGGAATTTAACGATATTGCCGACTTTCTCTCGGGCACAGTCGATGACGGCTTCCAGTACGCGGGCAATACTCTCCGCCACACCTTCGAAAACAGCTATGGCTTTTTCATTCAGGATAGCTTCCGGGTCACGCCGCATGTGACGCTCAACTACGGCCTCCGCTATGACTTCTTCGGTGTGATCAGCGAAAAGAACAACCTGCTGAGCAACATTACGAATCTTGATCCGGTTGGAAACACATTCACTCTCACGCAGGTCGGACAGCCGGGCCTGAGCAGTCTGTACAATCCTGACCGTAAGGACTTTGCCCCCCGCGCGAGCATCGCCTGGGACGTAGCGGGCAACGGCAAGACCGTGCTTCGCGCTGGGTGGGGCATGTTCTACGACGCCTTCTCGCAGGATATGGCTCTCGGGCACCTGCCGTACCCGCCATTTTTCGATCCCGGCCCGGCCTACAACCCAATCGGGCCCAGTCCCATTTTTTCGGCTGGCGTCACCGGTACTATCGCTGCGAACCAGCCGCTGTTCGGCGACGAAACCGCCTGCAACTTTGAATGCGACTCGTTCGGTTTCAATCAAAATATCAAGATGCCCTACATGGAGAATTACAATCTGAATATCCAGCAGCAGCTCAGCAGCCGCGCCATGATTCAGATTGGATACGTCGGCTCGCAAGGGCACAGGCTATGGAGATTCTTTGACCTGAGCCAGCCCAGCCAGGGGCAGATAATGGCTTCGGACTGTCCGAACGGCGTTGCGACCATTCCTTGTCCGGGAGGCGCCATCACAGGAAGCTATGGTGTGGAGCGAAACTACGCGGACAATCCCTACGGATCGTTCTACATCATGCAGGAGAATTCCACCGGCAAGTCGAACTACAATTCGCTACAGGCAAGCCTGCGCGTCACCGGCTGGCATGGACTTACCTCGATCACGAATTATGCTTGGTCGAAGTCGCTCGATAATTCCAGCGACGGCGAAGACTTCGAACCGAACGCCGCCCAGCCCAACGATAGTACCCGCCCGGGGCTGGAATACGGTCCTTCAAACTTTAACGTGCCCCAGCGCTTCACGTGGCTTATTGACTACAAGCTGCCAAACATGGGCGGCAGTATGCAGCGCCTCAAGAATGGCTGGGGTTTCGACAGCACTGTCACGTTGCAGAGCGGCCAGCCGTTCCAGATGAACTACAACTTCGAAGATGACTACAGTGGCAGCGGTGAAGGCGACGACCGGCCAGATGTGGTCGGACCGGTCACTTACCATCCCCGTAATCCCGCTGACTTCGTCGATCTGAGTTCGTTTGCGATACCGTGCTCCGTCAGTGCGGCCACGGATGGCGGTACTGCAAATGGCGTGAATACCGACTGCGTGCCGGGCACGAGGCACTTCGGCAATGAAGGGCGCGATTCCCTCCACGGACCGACATTTAAGCAGTGGGACGTGGCGATCTACAAAGATACGGCCATCAGCGAGCGCATGAAGCTTCAGCTTCGGGTCGATTTCTTCAACATTCTGAACCATCCTAACTTTGCGAATCCGTTCCTGCCCGCGTTCATTGCCGACCCGGGCGTTAACGGCTTTGCCTTGAATGGCGCCAACACTCTTGAAACCGGCACGGGCGGCTACCCGATCACTGCCACCGGCGACGTGGGCATCGGCAACCCATTCCTTGGTGGAGGCGGACCGCGCGGCATTCAGCTCGCGGCCAAGTTCTCCTTCTAGCCGGCTCTCAGTTCAAGCCCCTGCCGCATCGTCGGCAGGGGCTTTTGTTTTTTAGCTTTGGCCGTCCCGCCCGTCATGTGACTTCGGTCACTAGGTAGCGTGATTCTGGCGATGCTACGCTTCAAGTCGTAATCTTTTCCCCAAAGAGTCTGTTGTGGAGACCTCGATGCGTCGCTCCATTTGCGCTGTCCTGATTGTCTTCGTCTTTGGCGCGTGTTTTTCCGCGCCACTCTATGCCCACCACCTGAAGCTGGGTGCTACGGATTCGATGCCGGTGACAACTTCCTCATCCGAAGCTCGCGCGCTCTACGAGAAGGGCATGGCCGACTACGAGAATCTTTATCTCGAGCGCTGCGACGACGATTGGCGCGCGGCCGTGAAGGCCGATCCCAACCTGGCCGTGGCTTGGGCCTGGATTGCCTTTAACAGCGGCGATCCCAAGGAGGTAAGCGCGGCCCGCGAAGAGGCCAAAGCGCTGGTGCCTAAGCTGACTCCCGGCGAGCAGTTGATGGTCGGATGGATCGTCAAGGTGCAGGAAGGCGATTTCATCGGCGGCATTTCCGCCATGAATGACCTGCTCGAGATGTATCCCAAGGACAAGCACTTGTTCTATCTCGCCGCCAACTGGCTGATGGCAGAAAACGGCGACGATCAGGCGCAGAGATTGCTCGAGAAAGCGCTGGCCATCGACAAGGATTTTCCCGCCGCCCTGAACGATCTGGCTTACGTGGACGCCCGCAACCGCGAATTTGCCAAGGCCTTTGCGGCCATGGATCGCTACGTCGCTCTTCTGCCCACGGAACCGAATCCGCACGACTCTTACGGCGAACTGCTGCGCATGGCGGGAAACTTTGAGGGATCGCTACAGCATTACCGCGCCGCTTTGAAGATCGATCCTGACTTTGTCACTTCTCAGGTTGGCCTGGGAGACACCTACGCCTTGATGGGGAACCAGGAACAGGCGCGGAGCGAGTATGACACGGCCATCCGCTATGCCCACACTGAGGCGGACCGGCTCGCCTACATCATGCAGAAGGCGATGACCTGGGTGCGCGAGGGCAAGTTCGACGAGGCCGACAAGCTATTCCAGAAGGTTGCCCAGACCGCCCACGCCAAAGAGCAGGACCTGCAGGAAGCGCAGGCGTACCGGCACCTGGCTGAGTATCAGATAGACGATAAAGCGGCGTTGAAATATCTGCATGATGCCGAGGAGTCGTTGGAACATCGCAGCACGATTTCGAAGTCTGATAAAGATGAAGAGCTTTCCCGCATTCTGCGCATCCGCACCGTGCGNNGGCAGCCGCAACCGCGTCATCCAGAGTTCCTACAACGGCGCCGCCGGAACTCTGCTCATGGATCAGGCGAGTCTGGATTCGAAGAACACGGATCCGAAGAAGTTCCTCGAAGCCATCAGTTATCTGGAAGAAGACCAGGACAATCCCTTCACCATGGAACTCCTGGTGCAGGCCTACTACCAGACCAATCAGTCCGACAAGCTGGCCCAGGCCGAGGCCACGCTGCGCGGCACCAATGTTCCCACCATGGAGCAAGCCCTGGTGGTACCCGCCGCACGCCTGCGCCGCCCAGAAATGTAAGCAGCCGCTAACGCATCCTTCTAACTTGGTCTATACTGTCGAACGCCAGCGGGAAGCCGANNCGTGAAAGAGTCGTTGCCAAGCTGCCCGTGCGCGTCCGCAGCACTGCGGCAAATGCCGAGTTGAGCGCCCAGACTCGCGATGTCAGCACAAATGGCGTATTCCTCTATACCAACTCCCGCATGATGGAGGGCTCGGACGTCGAATTAGTCCTCATACTCCCTCCTGAGCTGACCTCCGGGGAAAAGTGCTGGGTGTGCTGCCATGCCCGCGTATTGCGCGTGGAGCAGGGCCACGGCAACGACTTCGGGGTCGCGGCCGAGATCCAGCGGATGGACATACTACCCGAGATTCCCGCCTAAAACCATAGCAAACACAAGACTCAATTTCTCTCAGTCTGATAGAAAAGTAGCTTAACGGACTTAACGGACAGGTTACGAGACTGAAGGATTTTTGTGTAGATTTTCCGCGTCGCGGGAAGCGTTTCACTTCTTCTTTTCCTGTTCCTCTTTGATGTGTTCTTTGATCTTCTCCAGTTCAGTTTCGGTTGATTCTCGACACCTAAGAAGATCGTTTATTTCCTCTTGATACGCCTCGGCCGTGACGTTGCCATCATCCGGAAACCCGGAAAGGCCATCCCCCGGCAGGGCTATCAAGCTTTTCGACTCTATAAGAGATCTCTTTCGCAGCGACTTCTCCTCGCAGTCGACCTCATGGAGAATTTTTTCTAGCAGGCCCTTGGTCGCGTAGAGTCTTTCGAGTTCGTCACTCATAATGCCCGCGAGTCTACCACGACGGGCCTCAGGTGTATGGGGAGAACGACACTACTTCTTTGCCTGTCCGTAGTAGGGAGGTTGGGAGGTTCACTTGACTTCGTTCGGCACCAAGCGTATCCATTTCGCGACGTAAAAAAGGCGAGCTGCGTAGCACGCTCGAAACGCGCCGCGCAGCCCTAAATCACGAACTGGAGACAAGGAACTCCGATCATGACCTCACAGAAGAATACGCCTGAAACTTTCCCCGAGTGGATGCAGGAGTACTAGGACCATCAGTCATTTTGCGCTCGCGGTCCTGCTCCGCCCGGCGCAGGCCGCGTAAACAATAACGGGCCAGTGCTCTCGGTCGATACGAGAGCACTAGCCCTCGTCGGTACTGCTCCTCGGACATGGGAACGTTGTCGATGACGAGGAACTCGGTCAGGCAGTGCTCACAAGTGAACCTGCCTGCATCAATGGAATCGAATCCACCGAGGATGCTGGTTTGCGCCCTGCAGTGAGGGCAGATGACCACGGAAGACAGTTTGTCACAAAGCGGGATGCTAAGGCCAGGACTGTGACTTGCGCGCGAACGGACCCTGGAGAGAGAATTATGTTGTGCCCTTCTTCGTCAAAGGGTGCGGGTGAGAACCAAGCGGCGCAAACGTCTACTTCTCACCTGCATCCCAAAAAGATTCAAATTCATCTCAGCACTATGCCCAGGGGGGCTCAGGAGCACGTCTGCCAACGCGCCCGTCAGGTCATCCGTCGCTCATTTGACGCAGACGCTATGGGGTGTTGGGGGCTGTACTGGCACGCTCCTGTTGACAGTCGGCGCAGTCGCCGGCAACGCGGGTCGCACCAGTGAGGACGACAGCAACCGCTGGACGCTGTGAACGCCTGCGTTCGATGTGCCGAGCGCACAGGAAGACGTGTGGCACGACAATGCGGTTGTTTCGCGTGATGCGGGTTTCGTAGCTTAGGCGGTCGGGCAGCAGTGTTCTGCTAGCTTTGCCGATGGCTGACACCCTCCATTGGTGTTGTGATTAGTGGAACCGCGTCCAATGAATCCGCCGTCCTCCCGAGCAAGTCACCGCTCAGTCGCCACGTGTTCTCTCGCACTGCGTGGCTAAAAATAGAAAAAACCCGGATTCACGCTGCCACATCCTTCTCGATTCGCGTGATGGCTTCTCCATCCTTCTCTTAATCTGCCAAACCCACGCGTTACTGATATTGAACCTTTGAGCGATCTCTTCTTGAGAAAGTTCACCGGCGACTAGCAACTGCTCGATTTCTAGCGTCTGTTCTTTCTTGGTCACCATATTCCCTCCTGATTAGAGATTCACACACGGATGTTATTTTTACGGTGATCTTCGCGGATTGTGATTCTATCGCTGGATGTCTAGTTTGTCTACTGGTGTACTAGACTTACTTAGCAGCCCGGCGGAAGGGGGCGGCGTCCAATGAATCCGCCGTCGCTACGAGCAACTTGCCGCTGAATCGGTTCGTGCTCTCTCGCGCCGCGTGGGAGGGGACTAGGAATGAACACGCGTCACTTGCGACGCGCTCAGACGCGGACGTCCGACTCAATGTGCCGGAGATTCCCGCGTAGTCTTCTCGCGCCAGTCCTCGTGTACCGGCCCTTATGCACCATTCTTGGTGCAGTCGAATCCGCGTGCTTAACCAAATGTACCCAGCCGTCGGCCAAGACTTGCCCGGGTTTCGACAGAATTCTCTGAAATCAGTGAAAAATTGCTTCCCTCGCACCGGCCTTGGTGCAATAATAGCGGCCCTGGAATTGCTCTGGCCAAACTCAGTAATCAGGTGGGCCTAGTATGTGGATTGAGAAACTGTCGGACGGTGTGGTGCAGGTGCAAACTGCTATCGGACCGCGTTATTTGATGCCATCTTTTCTTCAGCGCGTGTATTTTCTTTGGATGTTCCGCCACTTCCCCATTCTTCCTCACGCCGTGCTCAGCACGGGGCAACAGCGGATGATCGATCGCTTGTGTTCCGAGCAAAGGTTCGTTTCCATGGCTTACGCCGATGGAATGGACGATGCTCCGGTAATCGGCACGGTCGAAAGGCGCCCGAGGATGGGGCCGGATTCGTTGCCTCCGCATCGCCCCGTGACCAGTGAAACTCCCGGCGGACTGGCAGCGGAAGCGCGCCAGCGGTCATAGAATACGTTTTCGTTCGCGTCGGGGAACCCGGCGCGGAATTTCACTCGACCCTCATCATAATCTCGGAACCTGCTCCTATCGCTCTTGCCGCATCGAAGCGCCGTGCGGGCCGCTCGCTTCAAGAATAGAGATTCTGATTGCAGCATTTCCGGGTGAGCGATGACCGGGGTGTGGGGAAATGTTACAATCACAAATTGTCCCGCCGCCAAGATCCCCCAACGTGGGCGCGTAGCTCAATTGGCAGAGCAACTGACTCTTAATCAGTAGGTTGTAGGTTCGATTCCTACCGCGCTCACCA
>PLKR01000569.1 GCA_003140655.1 Acidobacteriaceae bacterium
GGAGAAATGGCTGACCGGCCTCCAGCTACTGCCGCCAACGTCGAAGCAAGCCGACTGGATCAAGCAGCACGCCGAAGAACTCGAAACAGCCGCAGATGCGGCACGACGGCCAGCGCCGGGCGACAACCAATGGGCTCAACCGATGGGTCCGGCAGATCCGATCACGGTGCTGGCCGCCAAGAGCAGAACAACGCTGCCGGCGCGGTTGCAGTTAACGTCTCTGCTAAGCTTTGTAGCTTTCATTGCGATCTATTGGGCTGCCTCCGGAATGAAGTTCGGGATCGGCTTCGCGGTACTGATTCTGATTCACGAGATGGGCCACTTCATCGACATCAAGCGCCGCGGCTTGCCGGCGGATATGCCAGTGTTTCTGCCGGGCCTGGGAGCCTATGTGCGCTGGCAAGCGCTGGGCGTGCCGCTGGAGACGCGCGCAGCAATCAGCCTGGCCGGACCACTGGCGGGGTTTCTGGCATCGCTGGCGTGTGCCGCGATCTGGTGGCAGACGGGCAACCCGCTGTGGGCTGCACTGGCGCGTTCGGGTGCGATTCTGAATCTGCTGAATCTGATTCCTGTCTGGGTGCTGGATGGCGGGCAGGCCGCGCTGGCCTTGAGCAAGACNNCAAAACTTGTTCTTCCTAGTGGCGCTGGGCGCGGGATATCGAGCGTTCTTTGCCGCAGATCTTCCGGCCCAACCCAGCCGCGCCACGACGGTCTACTTTATTGCAGTGCTTACGGCGCTGGGTGTGATCATCCGGCTGATGCCTGGACAGGGTCTGGGACTAAACTGATCTGAGGCTCCGGTGATGTAGGGTAATCCCGCGACCGAACGGAGACCACATGAAGATTCGCGAAGAACGGTTCCGTTCTGCCCTCTATTGCCTGCTTGCCTTTCTGCTTTTGGTCACGTTCTGCGGTGCACCAACGGTTTTCGCGGGGGAACCCCAATGGGTGGAAGTGCGTTCGCCGAATTTCTCGGTGGTCACCGATGCGGGCGAGAAGCGCGGCCGCCAAGTCGCGATGCGCTTTGAGCAAATGCGCGGTGTTTTCGGCGCCTTGGTAACTAAGGCGAACGTGAACCTTCCCATCCCGCTGCAGATCGTAGCTTTCCGCAACACGAAAGAGATGCGGCAGGTGGCGCCTCTATTCAACGGCAAACCCACGCAACTGGCGGGACTCTTTCAGGGAGACGGCGACCGCAGCTTCATCATGCTGGACATGTCGGTGGAGAATCCCTGGGAGGTGGTGTTCCACGAATACGCCCACCAGCTTATGAATGGCACCCTGCCGGGGGGAACCGATCCATGGTTTGAAGAGGGGTTTGCCGTGTATTTTTCCAGCATCGAGGTGGACAGCAAAGAAGCCCGCGTGGGAAAGATTCCCAACAACGATTACGTCATCCTGCAACAACTGGGGATGATGAAGATCGCGGATCTGTTCAGGGTCCGGCAAGATTCTCAGACTTATAACGAGAGTGGCGATCGTCGCACTACGTTTTACGCCGAGTCGGGGATCCTGATGCATTACATCTACGACAACCAACTGTTGTCGAAGGTGGCGGCTTACTTTGACCTGGAAGAGAACAAACACATGCCGGTCGAAGACGCGATTCGACAGGCCTTCGGGATGAGCGCTGCGCAGTTCGACAAGGTTTTGCGCAGCTACGTGAACACCGGCCACTACAGATATTATCCGATTCCTGTCCCGGCCAGCATTTCATCAAACAACTACACCGTTACGCCTCTGAGCGCCGTGGCCAGCAACGCCGTACTGGCGGATATCCATTTGCACTCGCATGACTACCAGGAGAGAGCACTGAGCGAGTTTCAGGACATTCTGAGGTCCGATTCCAAGAACGCCGCGGCGTGCCGGGGTGTGGGTTACGCCTATTTGCAGAGACACGATTTCACCCAGGCAGCGGAATACTTTAAGCGTGCCTCACAACTGGACTCCAAGGATCCACGGGTTCACTACTACAACGCGCTGCTGATGGCTCGTGAAGTGGGTTTCGGCGGCGGCGCCGACCTGCCTGACATGACCAGGGAATTAGAGACATCCATCAGCCTGGATCCAAGTTTTGCCGACTCTTATGCGCTCCTGGCATTCGCACAATCTATGTCAGGCGATCCGGCGAAGTCTCTCGCCACGATGCGGAAGGCGTTGGCGATCAGCCCGCGCAACGAGAATTACCTGTTCAATCTGGCCAACCTCTATCTGACAAACCGGCAGCCGGATCAGGCAATCGCGGTGCTGCAATCACTCCGCGTTACGGACAATCCGACGCTGGCTTCGGAAGTGGCTGGGGCGCTAGCACAAGCGCAGCAGTTCCGGCAGATGGTTGAGGAGGGGACGGCGGCGTTTCGTCCCAGGATATTGCTGCAGCGCGGGGAAAATTCGGAAAGCCAGGGTAATCCGCAAAGCAACAGCGAAACACCCATTGATCCACCAGTAATTGATCCACCAGTAAAGGTGCAAACCAATCCCGGTCCATCGAAATTCGTCGTTGGCGTGCTCAACAGCGTTGACTGCTCCGCCGATCCCTCGGCCATCCTGACGGTGGTCTCCGGCTCCCAGACGCTGAAGATGAAAATAGCGGACAAAAGTCATGTGATTCTGATTGGGGCCGACCGGTTCTCCTGCTCGTGGTTCAAGCAGAAGGTGGCTGTCAACTACCGCGAGGGTAACCCTGGGGAAATCAGCGTAATTTCCCTGGAGATCCAATAGAAGGCGCCCCACCAGGTTGCTTTGGGGATCGCGCCGGATAAATCTCTTTTATGACCGGCATCAGCTTTTTCGATTGTCCGCGGCCCTGCACTCGCGTTATTCTTCCCTGTTGAAAACCAGCCATTTCAACTGTCTGTATCCGTGTGGTAGCTTACCGACATCATTCTTGCGAACAACGAACAGGAGACTGAAGGACATCCATGCCCAACGAACTGCGTAATTTCCTGGCACTCACCTACGACGAACTGGAAGACCTGAATCTGGAGGCGAAGGAGCAGCGCCGGAACCGAGTCGCCACGCACAAGATCCAGGAGAAGCGGCTGAAGTATTTGACCGACGAAAAGCGGATCAAAGCCGTGACCGTGCTCTTCAGCGATCTCGAAGGCCGGCTGCACATGCTGGATTACGACAAGAAGTTCCTGCTCAAGAGCTGGGACAACCTCACTTTCGACGGCTCTTCGATTCGAGGGTTCACGGCGCAACGGGAGAGCGATCTGCGGCTGGGAATTGACTGGGCAGCGTTCTACTGGGGTCCGGCGGATGTGTTCGGCTCCGGCAAAGTGCTGGTGTTCGGCGAAGTCATCGACAAGGGCGGCACATCGTACTCGGCCGACATTCGCGGCGTGCTGAAGGGCTATGCCGACGCCTTGCACGAGAAAAAGGGCTACACGCTCAACGCCGCTAATGAGATTGAAGGCTTCCTGTTCCAGGGCCCCGACGCGGAGCGCCGCTATCACGAGACCGGCGAGTTCGAATACGTCAATACAGGCGGTTACTACCATTCGCTGCCCGGCGATCCTTTGCGCACGTTTATTGACACTACCGCGGAAGTGCAACGCGCCATGGGCTTTCAGAATGAGAAGGACCACCCCGAGGTCGCGCCTTCGCAGTTCGAAATCAACTACGGCTATGCGGAAGTGGTGGCGGCCGCCGACCACATCCAACTCTACAAGCTGATCTGCCGCCAAGTCGCGCGCAACATGGGTCTGACCGCCTGCTTCCTGCCCAAGCCGGTGGTGGGTGTCAACGGCAGCGGCATGCACACCAACGTTTCCGTCAGCGGTAAAGGCAAGAACCTGTTCTGGGATCCTAAGGGCGAAGAGAAGCTCAGCAAGCTGGGATACGAGTTCCTGGACCGTCTGCTCACCCACGGCAACGATCTTTGCCTGGTGTTTAACTCCAGCGTGAACGCCTATCGCCGCCTCGATCCTCACTTCGAGGCGCCCAACCAGCTCAAGGCGTCGGCAGTGGACCGTGGCGCCATGATCCGCATCCCCATCGGCAACGAGCGCAGCATGCGTACAGAAGTGCGCGCGGTCGCTCCTGACGCCAACCCGTACCTGGTCATGTATTCGATCTTCAAGACCGGACTCGACGGCACCACGGCCAAGATCAAGAACCTGCGCCAAGCAGAGCGCTATCTGCCCGACAACATCTACACGGCGATCGAGAACTTCCGCAAGGCCGAGTGGACGACGAAGCTGCTGGGCGGGGATGTGAAGGCACGCTATGCCGACCTGAAACAGGGTTCAGCCGACCGCTGCCCGCGCCTGCTGGGAACGGTGGTAAAGGCCGCCGAAGTGCAATTCCACCACGAGGTCTATAACCAGTTCCTGTGGAACTTGTTCTAGAGCAGAGCTCTACAATTCTGAGCATAAGCAAACGCTCCGGCCTGAAGGCTGGGGCGTTTTTGTTTTGGCGGAGTTCGTGGGATGACAATTCGGCGACGGCTTAGCCGCTACAATGCCTGTCGGAGGATTCATGTCGAAATCGCGCAGGCAGTTCCTGACTCAGACATCTCTAAGCCTGTTGGCTGCGGCAACCGTGTCGCGCAGTTATGCCCAACAGCCCACCGATCTGCCGCCTGGTGCTCCTCCCGCATTCGGCGCCGGGCCCGCGGTGGGACCGGAGGTCTCATCTTCCACATTTGCCGAAGCGGAGAAGCTGGTGCAGTTTGAGTTGACGGCCAGTGAGCGTGCGATGGCGGCAGGCAGTTGGCGCAAGACCATGGCGGCGCTTTACGAGCGCCGTATGGGACCGCGCAAGGTCGCACTGGAATCAACGCTCGCGCCCGCTTCGCGCTGGAACCCCTTGTTGCCTGGCATGTTGCCCGGCTCGTTGCCCGGTTCGTTGCCCGGATCCGGGACTGGATCTGAACGCGACCGGTTTATCCGGAGCAGCGCCGATCCCGGCCCATTGCCCGCACACGATGAGGATATTGCCTTTGCCTCGCTGACCCAGCTTTCGCGCTGGATCGAGCAGCGCAAGCTGACTTCCGACCGGCTCACCCGCATTTATCTGAAGCGCCTGGAGGAGTTCGATCCGAAGCTGCACTGCGTCATCACGCTTACGCGCGAGTTGGCACTGGCACAAGCCAGGAAGGCTGACGAGGAAATCGCCGCCGGCAACTATCGCGGACCGCTGCACGGCATCCCCTGGGGCGGGAAAGATCTTCTTGACACCGCCGGAATCCGCACTACGTACGGCGCCGAGCCTTTTCGTGACCGCGTGCCTGCCAACGATGCCGTCGTGGTGAAGCGTCTCCATGAAGCCGGAGCGGTGTTGGTCGCCAAGTTGAGTCTGGGTGCGCTCGCGCTCAACGACATCTGGTTCGGCGGCCAGACGATGAATCCATGGTTAATTGAGGAAGCGTCGTCGGGCTCAAGCGCGGGACCGGGCGCCGCTACTGCCGCAGGACTGGTCGCTTTCGCGATCGGGAGCGAGACTGGCGGCAGCATCGTCAGCCCCTCGATGCGTTGCGGGATTAC
>PLKR01000387.1:0-1259 GCA_003140655.1 Acidobacteriaceae bacterium
GGGAAGCGGATGGGCAAGGAAGTGGTGGTGATCAAGGAAGCCCCGGGCTTCATCACCAGCCGCATTAACGCGATGATCGGCAATGAGGCGTTCTACATGCTGCAGGAAGGGATTGCCTCGGCGGCGGACATTGATAAGGCGCTGAAGCTGGGGCTCAACCATCCCATGGGACCGTTCGAGCTAATCGATCTGGTGGGACTGGACACGCGGCTGAATATTCTGGAGTATCTGCACAAGTCGCTGGGAGAGAAATATCGTCCCGCGCCGCTGCTGGTGCAGTATGTGAAGGCCGGACGGTTGGGGCGGAAGTCGGGGCGTGGAGTGTATGAGTATCCCGAGGTTGCGGCGGCGGTAGGGAAAGCAGGTTCCCTTCGACAAGCTCAGGGCAAGCTCTCACCCGGCTTGACGCCGGGTTCGGAATGACAAAGACTTCGGATAGTCCGCCTTCTCATCTCAACGTCCGGGTATATCTCGTCCAAAGTTCAAACCGGATAAAGACTCGATTCTCTCCTGTTGGACTCCCTTGCTGGCAATCAGGACATTAAAGCTTTCGCCCATGCCTGCTGGCGTGACCAGATGTTTGAGTTGCAACGCGACTTTGGCGCGTTCCTGGGGCAGGCGGCATTCTTCGAAGGCATCGGCAAACTGGTTGGCTTCGCCGATGCCCATCAGGAATTGGGATTGCGTGATCAGCTTGTGTGTCCGCATCCCGTGTTTTTCCGCGGCGGCGGCGAGTGCCGTGAAGTTTACGTCGGCGGTTATGTCCTGTTCGCCAGGAGCTTCGTAGGGATTGGCGCTTACTGAGTGCTGGCGAAGGGCCTTCAGCGTTCCGCGATGGCGGCCGGCTAGCTGTTCTTCCCGGGTGTAGCCGTAGTCGATGGCGATGAGGAATCCGCGCTGGATGCTGGCGGCGATTTGATCCATGGAGTGTTGTGCTGCGAGTGGCGCTTCGATGCGTTCGTGCGGCTCGGGATGGATTGAATAAAGGTCGAGGAATTCGAGTTCCGGGGGGGACGGCTTCGCCCAGGTTTCGACGAAGCGGGCGTCGCGCGTGTCGATCCGCAGGGATCCCTTCGCGCTTAGGATTTCGACTGCGAGGGCGTCGAAGAATTCGTTCGCGAAGGCGATGGTGTTGGAGGCCGAGACTTCATCCAGAAGATCTAGGGCCGCAATTTTTGCCTTTCCGGATTCGATGTGGCGTCCGGGAGTCTCGTTGAGTCTCTGGCGCAAGGCGGGCGAGCCTTCGACTAGGACGTAAC
>PLKR01000387.1:1372-5867 GCA_003140655.1 Acidobacteriaceae bacterium
GGGGCCGCGCTCGCGGATTTCCTGTTCGATTATTTGACGAAGCGGATTCACAATCCCTTCCGGCGGCGGTCGGCACGGTCCTGCGGGGTGCGGATGAACATTTCGACGAAGTAGTCGTGCAGCGCGTCGTAGAGCTGGCGCTGGAAGCTCCATTCAAACTGCGGGTGGTCGAGGTCGCGGAGGTGAAGATCGAAATAATACGTGTGCACCGGGATCGAAGCGTCCTTGAACTGGATGGTAACTTCTACGCCCTCGCCTTTGGAGCGCGCGGAAAAATTCAGCAGGGGATGCTCGTAAAGGCGGAGTTGGGCGAGGACGCGGTCGAGGCGCGTGGTGGCGGTTTCGGGCACACTGGGATTGTAAAGCAGGGTATGTGCTGGAGCCCGTGTAAAGGAGAAGGAGACGAAAAGAATGGCAACTGCCACAGCGGACGAAAGTCGTGGCAGAAACTCCTCGTCGGGCCGGCGGTAGTATTGAGCTACAAGGGATCCTTCGACTCCGTTGTTGCTTCGCTTCGCGAAACAACAACTCCGCTCAGGATGACAGCCAAAGAGGATAGGCGCTACTCGTATCGTAGCGCTTCGATGGGATTGAGTCTCGCGGCTTTGATTGCGGGCAACATGCCGCTGATGATGCCTACGAAGCTGAGAATGGCTGTCGACCAGATCAGGGTGGCGGAGTCGATGTAAAGGTGGATATCGCCTTCGCTGGCGTTTTCCTCAAAGGCGCTCCACAGCGTGAGCGAGCCCACGCTCCAGGAAACCAGATAGGCGAGCACTACGCCGAGCAGGCCGCCCAAAGCCGTGATTACCAGGGCCTCGGTGAGGAACTGGAACAGTATGTGCCAGCGGTGCGCGCCCAGGGCCTTTTCCACGCCAATCTCGCGGGTGCGCTGAGTCACTGAAACCAGCATGATGTTCATCAGACCCACGCCGCCGATGCCTAGCGTCAGCAAACCGATGAAGCCGAGCAGGATCTTGATGCCGGTGCTGATGACTTGCAGATCGAGCAGGTCGGCGAAGACATCGAAGACGAAGATCGCGCGGTGGTCCTTGGGATCGAAGTTGTGATGGAAGGCCATGGAGTTGCGCACCGCCGTCACGATCTTGGCGTGGTCGCCTTCGTATTCCATCACGATGGAATTCAGGTAATAGGTTTTGGTGAGATCGCTCATGGCGCTGAACGGNNGAAATGCCGTCGAGGCGGATGCTTTCGCCGAGAGCGTTCTGGCCGGAGAAAAGCTTCTTTCTTACATCTGAGCCAATGATGGCGACGCGGGTGTGGGTGAAATCGTCGGCTTCGCTGAAGAAGCTGCCTTCGGCGGTGTCCAGACGGCGCATGCGGCCATACGAAGCGTAGACGCCACTGACGCCATAAGTGGCGCTGCGGGTGCCGTAGGCCACGAGACTCTGCTTGGCGACTTCCGGAGAGACGTGCTTGAGCAGGGGAACTTCATCGCGGATGTAGTCGAGGTCGTCGACGTTCAGTTTTACCTCGGCGCCGGCCTTGGTTCCTCCCGCCTGTAATTCGGTGCGGCCGGGGAAGATGAAAACCAGATTCGTCCCAAAAGAGCGGAAAGCCACCCAAAGGCCGCGCTCGAAGCCAGATCCGTAGGCTAGCAGGAGCACGACCGTAGCGATTCCCCAGGCCATGCCAAGCATGGTCAGCACGCTGCGACGGCGATTGTGGCGGAGCGCGTTGAGAGCTTGACTGCCCAAGTCTGCGAGCATTGTTACTCCAAGTCAGAAGTTAGAAGTCAGAATGCGGAAGTAAGAGCGTTCGATTTTTACTTCTGCATTTTGACCTCTAACTTCTGCATTCATTCCTGCCTCAACGCTTCTACCGGTTCCATGAGTGCGGCTTTGCGCGCGGGATAAAGGCCGGCGGAAATTCCGGCGACGGCCAGCGAACCGATGGCCGCCAGCGCGGACGCGGGAATGATGCGCGGCGTATCAAATCCCTCCGGCGCTGGCAACATGGCCAGCAGAGTGACAAAACCGGTGGCCAGAGCCAAGCCGATGCCGCCGCTGAATGCGGTGAGGAATGCTCCCTCGACAAAGAATTGCGTGAGAATGTTTTTGTGGGTTGCGCCGAGCGCTTTGCGCAGGCCGATTTCCTTGGTGCGCTCGCTCACCGAGACCAGCATGATGTTGATGATGCCGATGGCGCCGAGTCCGAGGGTCACAACGCCGACAACGCCTAGGAACCAATCCATGGCATCGAAGATCTTGCCCACGCGCTGCATGTTTTCGATGGTGTCCCAGTCTTCAAAGGCGTCTTCCAGTTTAGGATCGAAACCGTGGCGGGCAGCGATGATCTGGTGAATTTCGTTCTTCGCTTCGGTGTGCAGGTCTTTACGGATGGGCGCGTAGTTGATAAAAGAAATGGCATCTTCGGAATTTGCCTTGGTCAGGCGAAACAGGTTGCGCATGGTTTCGACGGGGATGAAGATGCGGGAGTTGGTGCCGTTATTGCCGTCGCGGCCAACTTTATCGACCACGCCGATGACGTTGAAACTGATTCCGTTGAGAAGAATCGTAGAACCCACGGCCGGACGTCCGGGGAACATGTTCTTGAGCATTTCCCATCCCACGACGGCCACGCGGCGGCGCTCGGCGTTGTCTTCATCGTTGAACCAGCGGCCGGGACTAATGGGCACGTTGCGAATCTGGTTGTAATCGGAGGCCACGCCGAAGACCTGGCCGTTGGTCGAGCCGTAGTCGCTGACGGCGCGGATGTCTTCACGATTCAACACTGGAGACAGAGCGCCGACGAACTTCGCCTGCTGGCGAATGGCGGAATAATCGGCATAGGTAAAGTAATAAGTTTGCCCGGATTGTGTGCTGCCCTCGACTGCCGGGATGCGTCCGGGAAACATGAACATTATGTTTTGTCCCAGGGTCCTGAGCTGTCTTTCCTGGCCGCTGCGGAAACCTTCTCCCAAACCTACCAGAAGCAGCAGAGAGCCTACGCCCCAGGCGATTCCGAACATGGTGAGGAAGGAGCGCAGCTTGTGCGCCCATAGCGTGGACAGCGATTGCCGGACGATGTCGAGAAGTATTCGCATGAGATATACCCCCACGCCTCCGGGGAGGTGCGTGGGGGCCCGGGCGACGTTTGGGCGAGGGGTCTCAATCCCGCCCAGCCGTTTCCGTTCAAGCATCTGATCAGTAATACGCAGCCGGGTTCCGCGAAGTTCCCGGCTGTCGTTATTCTTTAGACCACGGGAGGGCGAAAAAGGTTAGCTGAAGATGGGAATTTGGGACCGCTGGAGTGATTTGCGTCGTGACCCGGGGAAGGAGTGCCTTAGCCCGTTAGAATTCGAAATAACCTGCGCCTTGCGCAGAACGAGGGGCGCCATCGGTACCGGTGGCCGGCAGCAAGCCTAAGACTCCGCTTAGAGTCTCCCAGGCAGCCTGGTTCAGTGCTGGATCGGAACCGACGAGGTCGCGAATCATATCCCAGGCGGCCATGTTGAGGGCGCCCTCGGGCGGTGGTCCCATGGCCAGGGAGACTGAGCATTGCGGGCAGAAAGAAAAGCGATGGGCCGCCGACTTCTGGCGCGGCTTGATCCCGACGGTCTGCGCGAACATGTAGAGGGCAACAGATTTNNGGCGGATTGCGGATGATGAAAGATAAATACTGTCTTCACGTCCGGCGGGATGCAAGTATGTAGAAAGATTCTGGCGAGATCTCAAGCGCGGAGGGAGAGGGCAGGTTTTCGACCGGCCGAGAACCAAGTTGTGCTCTAGGCAGAAGTGGGTGACATCGTGCACTCTGATGCGATGAGCGGCGATGCCAGGAATGGTCGGGATCCGCGGCTGATTGCCGTCCGGTCGACGACCCGGACACGTCAAGCGCCGGCCCAGTTCGTTCGGCTATCGCAACTTCGCAAATTGTGCGAATGCGAGCAGGTGGCCGCGGTTTGCTACCGGGTGCGCAAGGGTACTATCGAGTTCCTGCTGGTTCGCACGCGTGGCGGCGGGTGCTGGACTTTTCCCAAGGGCAGCGCGGAACCGGGACTGACCCATGCACAGGCGGCGGCGCTGGAGGCGTTTGAGGAAGCGGGAGTTCATGGCCGGATCGAAGAAGCTTCGTTCGCGCGATATCGCCGCAGGCGGGGGCACGCACGGAATCATGCTTCGAGCGCTGACGAAAACAAGTTTGCCGTCAACGCGCATCTCTGCGAGGTGTTACGGCTCGGCCCTCCGCAGGAGTCCAGGCGAGATCGCACCTGGTTTTCTGTGGAGGATGCGCGGCAGCGGTTGCATGAGGGACGCAAGAACGATGGCGGGGCCGAGTTCGCGCGCGTGATCGACCGGGCCGTAGCCCGCATTCAGCGATTGCGGGGCAGGATTGGCATGGTGGCTGATCGACCGCAAGCTGATCGACCGCAAGCCGATCCACCGCAACAGGATCGACTACAACTGGATTCACCACAAAAAGACGCGCTGCAGAGAGTGCAGTTCGATTTTGCGGAGGCTTATGGTAGGGC
>PLKR01000645.1:0-4030 GCA_003140655.1 Acidobacteriaceae bacterium
TGTCAGCGAACTGCTAATTGCCAATTGCTAATTGCCGCTTCACATCAACTTCCTGCGAACCATATCCAGCGCCAGCGTGGTCGCGAACCACCGAATACGCTTGCGGTCGCCGGGGAAGTTTCGCTCGATCACTTCCGTCCCGCCATCGCTGGCTAAAGCGTGGAACACCAATCCCACGGGCTTCTCTGGCGTTCCTCCGGTGGGCCCGGCCACACCCGTGATGCCGATCCCGAGCGTCGCCTCGCAGCGGTAGCGGATGCCCTCCGCCAGCGCGGCCGCCACTTCGCGGCTTACCGCCCCATGTCGCTCAATCATGTCGGCGGGCACTCCCGCGAGTTCGGTCTTTACTGCATTCGAGTAGACGATTACGCCGCCGGCAAAGTAGCGCGAACTGCCGCCTACCGACGTAATCCGCTCACCCAGGAGGCCGCCAGTGCACGACTCCGCCACTGCCAGCGTGGCGTTGCGCATCTGCAGCCAGTAGCCCACGATCTGCTCGAGGGATTCGCCGTCCCGCGAGAACACTGCATCATCGAGCTCTTCTTCGACCGCGTCGGCCGCTTCGTCCACGCGCGCCTGCGCCGCTTCCATAGTCTCGGCGCGCGACTTGAAATGCAATTGGATCTCTCCTGCTCCCGCCAGGATGGTGGTCTGCACGTCGGTGTATCGCTTGTAGATGGGTGCCACGCGCGCATCCACATGAGATTCGCCGAGCATGGCCACCTTCAATACGCGGTTGGCCAGGAATGCCGCAGGCAACTTGGCCCGCAGCCGCTCACGGCACTCCGCCTCAAACAAAGCCTTCAGCTCGTGCGGAGGTCCGGGCAGCAGGATGACAATGCGCTCGCGTCCATCGAATTTGCCGCTCAGCCACTGTCCCGGTGCAGTTCCATTCGCATTAGGAAGCACCACCGCGCCCTCGAGCACATCCGCCTGCTTGGCATTATTGGGGGACATCTTCCAGCCCCGCGCGGCGAAACGCCGCTCAATGCCGGCAAGAACATCTTCATCGCGACGCAACGAAATACCCAGAGATTCGGCTACCGCCTCGCGGGTAAGATCATCTTCGGTGGGTCCGAGACCGCCGCTGAAAACCACGATCTCCGAGCGAACGAGCGCATATTTCGCGGCCTCAACCAGGCGTTTGAGATCATCGCCGACCACGCTTTTGAAGACTACTTCAACGCCCAACTGATTGATTTGCTCGGTGAGATAGAGAGAGTTCGTATCCATGCGGAAGGGCGTCAGCAACTCGGAGCCAACCGCGATGATCTCAGCGTTCACGAGTAGAAGTGTAAATGAAAACGGTCGGCAAACGCCGATCACACGTTGCCGACCCAGTTCGGGGTTGCGAGTTTCTGCAACGAAGGGTCGAGTCTTGTGAGAACTGGCCTCAGCTACTCCGGCACCAGCGGCAGCCCGGCAATGTTCCAGGAAAGATGATGCACCGCGTCCGTAGTCGCCAAAATCACACTTCGTCCTGGCGCAAAGGCCAGCCCTACCAGTCCATGGCCCGCAACTTCCAGGCTGGCTTTGCCCTCTGGCGTGATCTTCACAATACCGCGCCTGCCAGAGAGCGATGCAGCCACATAAAGGTTGCCCGCTGAATCAAAAGCCAGGCCCTGCGGGCGCCCCAGGCCGCGGAAAAAAGTGTGTACCGTCCCCTGCGGATCAATTCTGTGCACGCCGTCAAAACTCGACGTGGTAGGGCCAGTCACAAATAGGTCCCCCTGCGGACCGAAGGCGAGGTGATAGGCCGAAACGCTCGGCTCCAGAGTGGCGAACACAAATACTTGCTGGTCGTGGCCAATCTTGAAAATCGTGCCGCTACGGTCGCCCACGTAGAGGTTCTGACCGCGATCAAAAGCAATGCCCGTGGCCACTCCCATCCCCTCGGCATATGTGGTCATGTTTCCGTTTGGCGCTACGCGATAGACCGCACCATCGTGGCGCGAAGAAACATACATCTGCCCCTGCCGGTCGAAGGCAATGGCGGTTGCGTTCATCATTTCCGCGACGAACGGCTTCAAGGCGTAGTTGGTATCGATCTTGAAGATTGCGACGGGAACCTTCTGCCCGCGCGAACCCGAGAAAGTCGCGTAGATGTTGCCTTGCGCATCGAGCGCGGGATTGGTCACAGGGTGCAAATTCTCGGCGATGGGGACCGCCACTTTGACGGTGTGCGCGTTGCTGACATGCCCATCGGCGGCAACCACCACCGGGCCCGAAGTCGCTCCCTCGGGAACACGGGCCACGAGAAACGCATCCGAACTGATCACGACCCCGCCCTCGACGTCGCCAAATTGCACGCGCGGGCGCTCGTACTGCTGCGACCGCAATCCCGAGCCCGCAATGCGAACTTCGCCCCCCGCCAGCGCCAGCACCGGCGATACGGACTCGATATGCGGTCCACCATTCACGCTTTTCTTACCCAGGATACGGTCGGAGAATCCCATGAGGAAAACACTCGCACTACTTTAGAAGACCAAAGTGTAACAAGAGATGCATCGTGCCCAGCGCGTATAAACCCGCGGCAACATCGTCCAGCACAATTCCGGAGCCTTCCGGAAGCGCCTCCAATTGTCGCACCGGCGGCGGTTTAACAATATCGAAGGCACGGAAAAGTATAAAGGCCGCCAGAAAAGATTTCCATGCGAGCGGCACGGCGACCAGAGCTATCAGTTGACCCGCTACCTCATCAATTACCACAAACTGCGGATCTTTTGTTCCGCAGCCGCGCGCAATCTGTGTAGCCGCAGGAATGCCGATCAGCGTGACCGCCACGGCCAAGGCGATTGCGACTGGTACACGCCAAGATGGGACGAGCGCGTGGGCCAGCGCCGCCCACAGCAAAACGGTTACTGCCGATCCCCAGGTTCCCGGTCCAGGCCGCAGCCGTCCGATCCCGAAAAACGTGGCGATGAGGGTCGCCCACAGCGGAGTCGGTTCGAGCGTATTCATGTTTCCTCGTCCGTATCTTCGGGCGTGCTCTCTCGAATCTGCTCGTCTGCATCCGTGACCGGCGAGGGAATGACATAAGCTCCGCTCGCCCACTTCCCCAAATCAATCGTGCGGCAGCGGTCGCTACAAAAAGGAAATTCCGCGTCGCCGCCCTTCACGACTTTTTTGCAGATCGGGCAGCGAAGTTTCAGGGTGCGTTTGCGAGGCATGCCAGGGAGTATTCCAGGTTCTTGCCGAGTCAAACCACAGATTCCAGAGCAAACAGCCGGCTACAGGATCCTTGCTACCAGATCATAGTCGTGCGCTTCCGTGATCTCGCAACGATAAAACTCGCCGGGCTGCGGCTCCAGCTCTTCCGGAAAATCGTTCACGAAGACTTTGCCGTCAATTTCGGGCGCATGCATCGAAGTGCGGCCTTCCATGAGCAGATCGGTCTCTTCCGACGTTCCTTCCAGCAACAGGTCGAACTCCCGCCCCACGAGCGCCTTCTTTTTCTTCTTGCTGATTTGGCGCTGGATTCCCATCAAGTGCTTGCGTCGCCGCTCGATTTCGCGAACCGAAAGCTTCTCGTCCAATCCATACGCGTCCGCCCCCTCCTGGTCGGAGTAAGAAAACGTTCCCATCCAGTCAAACTGAGCTTCGCGCACGAATTCGCACAGCTCTTCAAATTCCTTCTCGGTTTCTCCCGGAAAGCCCACGATAAAGGACGTACGCAAGGTCAGGCCGGGAATCGCGCGCCGCATCTTGGCAATCGACCGCAGGAATAAATCCGCGCCGCCTCCGCGCTTCATCCGTTTCAGCACCGGCGCGGAGGCATGCTGCAATGGCACATCCATGTAAGAACAAATCTTCTCGGATGCTCCGATCGTCTCCAGCAGTTTGCCCGTGATCTTGTTCGGATAGGCATAGAGGAATCGGATCCAACGCAAGTCCTCAATGTTTGCCAACTTCTCGATCAGCAGCGCCAAACCATCCTTCAGCCCGAAGTCTTCCCCGTAGCAGGTCGTGTCCTGCCCGATCAGAGTGATCTCTCGCACGCCGCTCCGCGCCAGCCGCTCGGCTTCCGCTA
>PLKR01000645.1:4041-6358 GCA_003140655.1 Acidobacteriaceae bacterium
TCATACAAATAGTTGGGTAGATCCGCAATCGCCCCGTCCCATTGCCCGCGAGAGAATCGCCCCTGCGCCACGCGTGCATCGCCCTCGGCCCGCGAAGGCAACACCACGAACGGGGAATCACTATGTGACGAAGCTGCTCTAATGCCCGTCGCTGCCAGGATGTTCTGCAACTCCCCGGTTCCCACCACGGCGTCCACTTCAGGAATGCGCTTGCGGATTTCGTCGCGAAACCGCTCGACCAGGCACCCTGCCACGACCAGCTTCTTCGCCCGCCCCGAAGCCTTGTGCTCCGCCATCTCGAGAATCGTATTCACCGACTCCTGTTGTGCGCTCTCGATAAACGAACAGGTATTCACCACGATAACGTCGGCGTCCTCGGCGCGGGGTGAGAGTTCGGCCCCGGCACGCGCCAGAAGGCCCATCATCACCTCGCTGTCGACCAGGTTCTTGGGGCATCCCAGGCTGATGAAGCCCACTTTCTGTGGGCGCGCACCCGCGTCATGGTCATTCGACACGGGGTCAGCAGTTTTTTCGCTGGAACGTGAGATAGTGAGGCCTCTCGAGGGCATGCAATCTAGCTATTCTAACATTCTCCGCCGACATCCCCGGATAACCATCCGCCTGACCCAGTTCATAGAGCGGGTTAACCATGGGCCACAAAAAGATAGTACCTGTGGAAGAAAACTTTACCCTTCATGCTACCCTAGGCATTACCGAAGCAAAACGTGAGTCCCGCATCCTGGAGGGGAAATGTCTGCGAAACAGGCCATAATCGCAGTCCTGGCAGTGACCATGTCCATTCTGGGCGTCTCCGCGTCGGCCCAGGATGAGAAAAACGAAGTGACCGGTATGATTGGCCGCATTTTCATCAGTGACCAGGGAATTACCGGTCCCAATGCGCCTACAATCAACCCTTTTGTTCGCTCCGGCAATGGGCTCACGTTCGAGGCGAATTATGCGCGCCGCCTTTTAGCCACCCCTATCTTTGCCGTCTCCGGAGAGGTGCCCGCGGCATTCAATCTGAATGAGAAACTCAACTCCGGCGGTCCCGTCGTTCCCACTAGTTACAAACAGATTTTCGTCACTCCCTCGGTTCGCTTGAATCTGTTTCCCGAGACTGCGGTTTCGCCCTGGGTCAGTTTGGGTGGCGGTTTCGGCCGCTTCAGCGAGAGTTCGAACCTCATCTACTCCGGCACGAACCCCGGTGGCTCGACGACCTCGGGTGTGCTCCAGACCGGGATAGGCCTGGACGTTAAAGCTTGGCGCCGGTTCAGCATTCGCGGCGAGGTCCGCGACTTCTGGTCCGGTACGCCTGATCTACCCTTGGCCGACACGGGCAAGACCCGGCAGCACAACTACTTCGTCGGCGGCGGAGTGGTCTGGCATTTCTAGTCAGGCGCGGATCGTTACGCCGTCATGCGATCGGGAGGAGCGGGCCGCCATTCGCGCGCGCAATAGCTTACTTCTTAGTCGCCAGTTCCACTTCCTCAAACAGCTCCGGCAGCCGCCGCGCGTCGTCGGCAGAATTCCCGAACCGCGCCGATTCGTAGGCGTCCGTGAACCGCCCGACCTGCGTCCGCAGCCGCTCATCCGCGATGACGCGCACAAATTCCTGCGCCGTCTGGGTTGTGGACTTCCGCACTCCGCGGCGCGCCAGATACTGAGCCATCCGTTCGTACCACATAGCAGCGGCCTGATCCGGTGATCGCTCCGGATGCGCCTGTAGCCGTTTCCTACGGATCATCCGCGCAATCCGCGCAGCATTGCCCAGCCCCAGCAACAGGAGCGCAACCACCACGCTGCCTCCGAACCATCTTCCCGGCGCGTGCTCCACGCCCTGCTGGCTTCTTCGAGCCCAACTCAGCAGGCGCGCATACCGCAGGCGGGCCCACATGCGGGTACGCTCCAATGAACTCCGCGTCCCGCTCAGCACTGACCGCCCCAGAACCGACTGGTGCGAAGAGTCATAGCTGATTACCCACTCCCGCCAGAACGATGACGCTGCGTCCAGATAAAGCATCANNCCGTAGCCGGGGAAGTAGGCTTCCACCCAGGCGTGCGCATTCCTGGCCCGGACCACGTAGTTGCCGGTGAGATCGTTGAATTCATCACTGACGAAGCCGTTCACCACTCGCGCCGGAATGCGCAGCGTCCGCAGCATTATGGCCATCGAAGAAGCGAAGTACTCGCAGTGTCCTTGCTTGCGCTCGAAAAGAAAGTTCGCGAGAGGATCGGCGACCGGCGAAGTAGGCAGCTGCAGCGTGTATCCGTAATGCGTCTTCAAGTATTGTTCCAGCGCGACCGCCTTGTCGTAGCT
>PLKR01000645.1:6422-7304 GCA_003140655.1 Acidobacteriaceae bacterium
CCGCCCCTATCGATCTGCACCGCCCGATAGGCTCCACTCACATGGCGCGCCCAGGGAGCAAGAAAAAAAACGTTGGTGCCAATCGGCTCCATCAGCACCCGGTAGTGAATTAGGTGATTCGGCCTTCCCTGCGCGGTCTGGGCCAGCGCAGCCTGCGCCACTCCCTGGCTGAAGAGCGGCACGGCGAACCCTCCGTGCGCATCCCGCTGCAGTACGTATTGCTCATGCGGGTTCGACCAGTTCCTGCCGTCGAAATTCGCCAACGCCACGCCACGCCAGTGCAGAGCATAGCGGCCGTGTTGATCCCCATCAATCTGGATGTGCATCACAACGGCGTTCGACTGCTGAATCTGCCCGATCCGCCCCAACTGCACCTGATCACTGAAGCCAGTGGAAAAATCAGTGCCGAACGAGTAGCCGCCCAGGTAGCCCGCCGACGTGCGAGGCAGAAGAAAAAATATCCCTGCTGCGCCCACTAAAATCATCATCACCAAAGCCGGCGTCACCCGCGCAACGGAGAAGGCCAGATGCCCGTTTTCCTGTACATCGCCGGAGTGTCGCGCTTGAAAGCGTGCGGCTCGCCCCGACCGCCGCATCTCCATCAGGATGAATGTCGCCACCGCCATCAGCATGAATCCGGTAAAGAAGAGCAGAAAAACGCTGTCCACGGTTAACACAGCCGAGGCCAGCACCATCAGGAAGGCCAGGATTGCCAGCATGGTGTAGTCGCGATCCCGGCGCAGCGAGAATGACCGCACCACCACGGCGAACAGCACCAAGTGCACCGTCGCCGTCAGGAAGCTGCGGGAGAGCAGGAAGTAATCCACGGCATAGAAAGCGAAATACGCCATGGTGAGGGGCGTAGTCCAGCGCTCCGAAATC
>PLKR01000636.1:0-9456 GCA_003140655.1 Acidobacteriaceae bacterium
CCGGCGCTGCCGTGGGCACGATCGCATACATGTCGCCGGAACAAGTCCGCGCCAAGGAACTGGACGCTCGAACCGACCTGTTCTCTTTTGGAGTAGTGCTTTATGAGATGGCAACGGGCGTGTTGCCATTCCAAGGTGAAAGCACAGGAGTGATTTTCGAGGCCATCCTAAACCGGGCACCTCTTCCTCCCGTGCGCCTGAGTTCCAACGTGACACCGGAATTAGAACGGATCATTGCCAAGTGTCTGGAAAAAGACCGCAACCTGCGCTATCAGCACGCCTCGGAAATTCGCACCGACCTGCAACGGATGAAGCGGGACACGGATTCGGCCGGAGTGAAAGCAAGTTCGAAGGCAGGAGTTGAAAGTGGCACCGGAAAACTCTGGAAAGTGATCGTTCCCGCTGCTGTGGTTGCGCTGGCGTTGTCAGTCGGTGGTTACTTCTATTTTCACCGCACACCGAAGCTGACAGACAAGGACACGATTATCCTCGCGGACTTCACGAATACGACCGGCGATGCGGTGTTTGATGGCACGCTGCGCCAGGGCCTTGCCGTACAGCTTGAACAATCGCCGTTCCTTAGCCTTGTGTCCGAGGAGCGCGTCCAGCAAGCGCTGCGCCTGATGGGCCAGTCAGCCGATGCGCGTCTTACCCTGGAGATCGCTCGGGAAGTTTGCGAGAGGACTGCCAGCGCCGCGGTCCTGGATGGTTCGATCGAGAGCCTCGGGAGCCAGTACGTGTTGGGGTTGCGCGCCAAAGATTGCCGCACGGGACGTGTGCTCGCCGAAGAGCAAGTGCAAGCCGCAAGAAAAGAAGATGTATTGAATGCCCTCGGGAAAATCGCGAGCAAACTCAGAACCCGGCTCGGAGAATCACTCATCACGGTTGAGAAGCACGACACTCCATTGGAGACTGCGACTACCTCGTCGCTCGAAGCGCTGAAAGCTTACAGCACTGGGATGCGGGTTTCGTTTTCAACGGGATTTCCTGATGCCTTGCCCCTGTTCAAGCGCGCCGTCGAAATCGACCCTCAATTTGCGATGGCTTATGCTTCCATGGGCTTGATGTACAGCAATATAGGAGAGTCGGTGCTGGCGGCCGAGAGCACACGGAAGGCGTATCAGTTGCGAGATCGCGCCAGTGACCGAGAGAGGTTCTTCATCACGACCCTCTACGATCGGCAGGTCACGGGAAATCTCGAAAAGGAACAACAGACGCTGCGGTTGTGGGGGCAGACGTATCCGCGCGATCGCGATGCCCACGGATTGCTTGCAGGTCTTGCGTCGGTAGGCTCCGGCCACTACGAAAGGGCGATCGAAGAAGCCACTATCGCGCTCGGGATCGATCCGGATTTCGGTCCCGGGTACATCAGTATTGCCTACTCCCATTTTTCTCTGAACCACATGGCAGAAGCTGAGAAAACGATCCGGACAGCCTCCGAGCGCAAACGCGAAATACCGGATCTTTTGTTGCTTGATTTTTATGTCGCGTTCGTCAATGGGGACAAGGCCGGGATGGATCGAACCGCAGCTCAGGCCAGAGGCAAGCCGGGAGTGGAAGACTGGATGCTCCATTCGCAGTCCGAGGTTGAGGCTCGCTCGGGCCGGTTGCAAACGGCCAGGTCGATGTCACGCCGCGCTCAGGACATGGCTCGGCAAGCTGGTCAAAGGGAAAGCGCCGCCAGCTATGAAGCCGGAGAGGCTGTGTGGGAAGCGTTGTTCGGGAATGCAGCCCCGGCAAGGCACAGCGCGACCGCGGCACTGGAGCTTTCTAATGGCCGGGATGTGGAGTACGCCGCCGCCTTCGCGTTGGCCATGGAGGGCGATTTGCCCCGCTCGCAATCTCTTGCGGCCGATCTCGGGCAGCGCTTCCCGGAGGACACTTCCGTCCAGTTCAACTATTTGCCGGCATTGGGCGCGCTGTTCGCGTTGAACCACCATGAGCATGGCAAGGCGATCGAACTTCTACAAGTTGCCGTTCCTTATGAGTTGAACATCCCGTCAGTCGATTTCAATGAGTTCTTCGGCGGCCTCTATCCGGTCTACGTCCGCGGCGAAGCCTACTTGGGCGCCGGGAAAGGTGCGGAAGCCGCCGCTGAGTTTCAGAAAGTTTTAGATCACCCGGGCGTCGTTTTCGCCGATCCTATCGGTGCGCTGGCGCACTTGCAATTGGGCAGGGCGTATGCGCTGTCGGGAGACAAGACCAGAGCGAAAGCCGCCTACCAGGATTTCCTCACCCTCTGGAAAGACGCCGACCCGGACATCCCCATCCTGAAAGAAGCCAAAGCGGAGTACGCGAAGTTGCAGTAGCTCGCCGAGTGAAACACGCCGACGTAGGCGCTGTGCAATGAATCTGGCTGCCCCTACGGACCACACGTCAGCGACGGATTGGGTACCACTCGATGCTTCCCGTGCAGACTGGTTCTAGGGCAATCCAGTCGCCCAGGAGGAAGCGTGGTGTTCGATTTCCGCTTGGGTCGCGGACGCGATGGGCCGATGCGCTTCCTGGGAGAGTTCGAAGGCATTCTCCAAACCGACGGCTATGCAGCATATGACCAAATCGGTGGGCCGAGAATGGTACATGCCGCTTGTTGGTCTCATGCAAGAAGACAGTTTTTCGAAGCAGTGCAACTAAATCCCCGAGATCCGGTTGCAACCCCAATCGTGGCTCAGATGGATTGAACTGTTTGCCGTCGATGCAGAAGCTCGCCGCAAAACGTCTCTTGCTTCTCCTGTAGATGAACTGCTTCAATCCACATGCTCCCCTTCCGCCATAAAGCTCTGCTCCGGGGGAGGCAGCCGGTCTCCCGGCCGCGCCCAGAACACATACAACGTCGGCCAGAGGATCACGCTTACCAGTAACTCCACGATCAGCCCGCCCACAATCACAATAGCAAAAGGCCGCTGCGAGTCTGATCCAATATCATGCGACATCGCCGCCGGCAGCAGCCCGAGCGTCGCCACAATCATAGTCATCATGATGGGACGCAGCCGGAGCGCCGCGCCTTCCTTGGCCGCCTCACGGACGGGCAGCCCTCGCGCGCGAAGCTGATTGATGTATTCGACCATGATCACGCCAATCTCCACCGAAACTCCGATCAGCGCCAGAAATCCCAGGCCTGACGACACGCTGAAATGCGTCCCCGTCAGCAGCAGGCTGAGAAATCCGCCCAGCGGCGAAAGCGCGACCACGGCCAGAATCAGAAAAACCCACTTCCACGAGCCAAACGCCGAATAAAGGATGAACGCCATCAGCAGCAGCGTGATTGGCACAATAAATGCCAGCCGCCGGTTGGCTCGTTGCTGGCTTTCATATTCGCCGGTCCAGTCCAGGTGATAGCCCTCGGGAAACTGCACCTTCTGCCCGACTTCTTCAATCGCCTGCCGCACCGTGCTGCCCAAGTCGCGCCCGCGCACGCTGTACTTGATGGCGATGTAACGCGAGTTGCCCTCGCGATAAATCGTCGACGCGCCGTCGTCGAGCGTGATCTGGCTGACCTGGCTGAGCGACACGCGCTCACCCGAAGGCGCAAGAATGCGAATTTTGCCGATGTCTTCTACCGTTCTGCGGAATTGCGGCTGGTAGCGCACAGTCAAGTCGTACCTTTGTTCACCGATCAGAATCTGGCTCACGGCCTTGCCGCCCACCGCGCCTTCCACCGTATCCTGAATGTCGCTTACGTTGATGCCGAAACGATCCGCAGCCGCACGATCCACCACCAGATTCACGTTGGGCTGCCCGCGCACCTGAAACGTGCCGAGGTCGGTCACGCCAGGAATCTGGCTCATCACGGTTTGCATCTCTTCGGCTTTTTGCTCCAGCGTCTTGAGGTCACGGCCAAAGAGCTTCACCGCCAATTCGCCTTTCACTCCGCTGACTGCTTCCTCCACGTTGTCGGAAATCGGCTGGGAAAAATTCCAGTCCACGCCGGGAAACTTGTTGAGCGCTTCATCCATCGCCGCGATCAGTTCATCCTTCGTGTGATATTCCTTCCTCCACCTCTCCCGCGGCAGGAGATCGACGAAGAACTCCGTGTTATAGAAGCCGCTGGCATCGCTACCGTCATCTGGACGCCCCACCTGGCTCACCACCTGCGTGACTTCCGGAAACCCAGCCAGCACCAGCCGCGCCTTGTTTGCTAGGTCAATGCCTGCCGAGGGCCCGGTGCTGGGCGCGAGCGTACCGCGCACCCAGATGGCTCCTTCATCCAGATGCGGCAAAAACTCCGACCCGATAACTCCACTGAAAACCAGCAGCAGCATCGCCGCCAGAGCCAGCAATCCCATGCCAAGAGTGAATTTGATGTGGTCGAAGCACCAGTCCAGCGAGCGCCCGTAGCTGCGGTTCAGCCATTCCAGCACCGGGTTCCGCCATTCCTTAATTTCGCTGCTGAACAGCATGCTGCACAGCACCGGCGCGATGAACAGAGCGAACACCAGCGCCCCCAGCAAAGCAAATGCCACTGTCCAGGCCATCGGGCTGAACAGCCGCCCCTCAACCCGCTGCAGCGTAAAGATGGGCAAGTACGAAACAATGATGATGATGCGCGCGAAGAACACCGGCTTCTGCACTTCGTGCGCCGCCATCGCGATGACCTCCATGAACGACTTCTTCCTGTCGCCGAATGAAGTGTGGCGCAGGATGTTCTCCACCATCACCACCGACCCGTCCACTACCATGCCGAAGTCGAGCGCCCCTAGCGACAGCAGGTTCGCCGGAATCTGTCGCAGGTCCAGCAGGATCGCAGCGAACAGCAGTGAGAAGGGAATCGTGATAGCCACAATCAGCGCGCTTCGTACGTTCCCCAGGAACAAAAACAGAATCAGCGTGACCAGCAATACTCCGTCGGTCAAATTACGCAGCACCGTGTGCGTGGTGTGTTTCATCAGCTCGCTGCGGTCAAGATGCGGAACAAACTTTACCCCCACAGGCAGCAATCCGTGGTGTCCACCGGTTCCGTTCAATTCGTCAATCTTCTTGTGCAGCGCGTCCAGCGTAGTTTCCGCCACCGCGCCCTTGCGCAACAGCACGATGCCTTCCACCACGTCATCCGAGTCGATGATCGTTCCATCTTCTTTGTGAATGACTTTGCCCAGTTGTCCCAGTCGGACTTTCGGGGCCTGCACAACTCGTCCCACGTCCCGCACCCGCACCGGCGTTCCGTTCTGCACCTTCACGACGGTCGCAGCGATGTCGTCGGTGGTCTCCATCAATCCCACGGCGCGCACATTCAGCGCCTGTTCGCCGCGCTCAATGAAGCCGCCCCCAGCGTTGATGTTATTGGCCGCCAGCGCCTGTTCTACCTGCGCCAGCGACAGCCCGTACGACACCAGCTTTCCTGGGTCCACCTGCACCTGGTACTCGCGCGTCGGCCCACCAAACGGATTCACAGCCACAAGGTTCGGCACCGACTTCAACTGGTTCACCACAAACCAGTCATTCAGCGTCTTAAGTTCCATCACGTCGTACTTCGGATTCGTGCTGATCAGTGTGTAGAACATGATCTGCCCCGTCGGACTGTAGTCTGGTCCGATCCCGGGATTCACGCCCGGCGGTAGAGTCACCATCTGCAGCCGGTCGAGCACTTCCTGCCGCGCGTTGAACGTCGTGATGTCATCGTCGTAGATGATCGTGATCATAGACAGCCCTGACAACGACACCGACCGCAGGTGCGTGAGATTCGCCACGCCGTTCAACTCCACTTCCAGCGGGACCGTGATCTGCTGCTCTACCTCCTCCGCCGCATGTCCCGGCCATTGCGTGATGATCTGCGCATAAGTGTCGGCCACGTCGGGATAGGCTTCAATCGGCAGGTTATGAAACGAAATGATGCCCCACACGAACAGCACCAGCGCTCCGCCCAGAACCATCAGGCGGTTGCGCAGCGCGAAATCGATCATGACGCGGATCATTTATTTCTTCTCCGCTACTTCGCTCGAGAACTCCAGCGCGTTCTCCACGACTTCATCGCCCGGCTTCACGCCCTCGCGGATCTCCTGCATGCCATCCGGAGCCAGCCCGTCCGCCCGCACTACCACCCGCCGAAACTTCATGCCTCCTTCCCTGCGGAATACCCAGTCTTTATCGTGCAAACGCATGATCGCGGTTGCCGGTACCACCACACGATTCGTCTTCTTCCGCGACCGGAACTTCGCCACCGCAAACATTCCCGGACGCAGAGTCCCGTCCTCGTTCGCCAGCACAATCCTCACTTTCGCCGAACGAGTGTTCGGGTCGAGCACCCGCGAAATGTCCGCAACTGTTCCGTGAAACATGCGATCCTCAAAAGCGTTGAGCCGGATTTCCGCCACATCGCCCAGATGCATGTCGCCCAGGTCATTCTCAAACACGTCGCACACTACCCACACTTGGCTTAGATCAGCGATTGTAAAAAGATTCGGCGTATTGTCCAAGCTCTTCACGCCCTCAAATCCGGCGACGTTCTGCTCTACAATCGTTCCCGCTACCGGCGCGCGCAGATCAATCAGCGGGCTCGGATGCGCCGGATCGGCGCCCAACACCCGCACGTGCTGGTCCGTGGTCGACACATCGACCTTCGCTTTGTCTTCTACATCCTTCGCGGTTTCCAAGTCCTTCGCCGCAATCGCGCCGCGGTCGTAGAGCATCTGCGAGCGATCAAGCGCCTTGCGCGAAAGCACCTCATCGGCCACCGCCTTCTGATGGTCCGACATCGCCGCCGCCAGATCTGGACTCGAAATCACCAGCAGCGTCTGCCCCTTCTTTACCGAATCGCCAAGTTTCACCTTCAGATCGACGACTCGTCCTCCGCCCAGCGACGTCACGTGGATCGTCCGGGTGACATCCGGAGTCACCGTCCCGTTCGCCGTCAGCTCGGTCGACAGCGCTCGCGTTTCGGCCCTCGCCGTCTTAAACAATTCCGGATGCTCCATCGAAAAAACATCGGGATCAACTGTCACCGGAGCCTTGCTCGCAGCCGCCGGAGTTTCCTTCGAACAACCCAGCCCAGCCATCAGAGACGCCAGAAGAACTACAAGGGGAGGCCAGGCTGCACGTCGCCATACCCCCTTCGTCCGCGATCGGCGCGGCACGGAATAGGAAAAGGCAGAATCCGCGCCGCAGGAACGTCCGAACTTACCTTCTCGACATGCCTCTGAAATCAAAAACTTACAAGCGTCCATGTTCATTGACTAACCTCACTCTCCAGTAACAATCCTTCCGCCGGATCTTCCAATATCCCGAGTCGCAGCGCAGCAATAACCTGGCGGAGAACTCCATGCGGCCGGTCAAAATCGGACAAAAAATTGGATACGCGTGGGAAGCGCGCAGGCGGGGCAGAAGATCGCAGCGATTCTTTCGATGGTAGAAAGCTGCCGCGATTAAAACTTTCAGTATACGCAACTATTTGGCCGTGCGGTTTTCCCGGACTCGCTGATCGCCCGATCCAGCGCCTACCAGACCTTACTCCCGCAGCCCTGGGTCGTCCAGTATCTGCAGACTGAAACGACGGGGTGGCACAAGGGACTCGACCTTCGCCTGTTCAGTGTCGCGCCACGTTGTAGTGAAGTAACTCGAACTGCTGAACACCTGGATTGAGAGCTCCCCGGTCGCTTCATAATGGCTCATAAAGCGCTGGCGACCTGTGGCGTCTGGCGTTGCTGTAGGGTCGGGCTCCAGTATGACTCGAACTTTAGTGCCCTGATCCAGGCGTCCGGATCTTAGTTCGGGTTTTGGTCGAACATGATCTGAGTGAGAGGTCGGAAGATTGGCGGGTTTCGATCTCGCCAAGAAAACAGTTGGAACGAAGATCCGGGACCGAATCGGTTTGAGCGGCCGCAAATCTTGGTGGAAGTGAGGGAGAGCAACGCGTTCCCATATCGAACGGGTTGCCCTTGCCAATGGTCATGGGAGGTGTCGCTCCTAGCGGGTTGCGAATTTCCATGCCACAACGACGACGAAAATGATTAACCCGGCCAAATACGCCCATCCTCGCCCTTTTTGAAGTTTTTCATGGTCTATCATGAAGTACCTCGCCTAGACCATAATGCCACGGATCACGGGCGACGGGAAGTCCTGTGGAAAAGACAAAGACCCACTACCCGTGGGTCGGATTTGTTGGAGTAGTTGCTTGTTCGTTGTTAAAATGGGCATACTTCTCGCGTCCGGGATGCGAAAGTGCAGACGAGCCTGGCGCCACAGAGTCACATTTCTTCACAGTTCACTCTCCTCCTGGGTCGGATTTGTTGGAGTAGTTGCTTGATCGTTGTTGCGCGGGGGGTGCGGATTTTGCAGGAGTTTGCCGGAATCTGCCGAGCTATCTTGTTGAAGTTCTTTGGAATCATCGCCGGGTTGGCGACTCATCCGTAGGTCCGTGGTTCGAGTCCACGCGCCGCCACCAAAACTCAAGTTACAGTAAACAGGGCTGTTTACTGGAGCACACAGAATGTCTCGAATCTTCCCTGATCTTTTTGTTCCTCGAAGCCTCGTGCGGTCGCTTTTTAGTTGTGCAGTGGTTGTTGCTATTGTCGGCGTCGCGCTCGTTGCGTTGGCAGGGTCGTCCCAAGCTGGGCCGCCAGGTAAGGCCCTGGAAATTTACTTTGTGGACGTCGAAGGCGGTCAGGCGACGCTTTTCGTCACGCCAGAAGGCCAATCGCTGCTCATCGATACTGGCTGGCCGGGCAATGCGGGACGGGACGCGGACCGCATCGTCGCGGCTACAAAAAAAGCCGGTGTATCGAAAATTGATTTCGTTCTGCTCACTCACTATCACGTGGACCATGCCGGTGGTGTTCCCCAGCTCTTCGCCAAGATTCCCGTTGGCGCATTCATTGATCACGGGGCGAACCGCGAGCCGGGTGATCGGGAAACGGAGCAGAGTTGGGAGGCCTACCAGAAGCTGGTTTCAAGCCAGAGTGTGAAACGAAGCATCGCGAAAGTGGGAGATATTCTGCCTATCGAGGGCTTTCGTGCAGAGGTCGTGAGTGCCGACGGGGAGCTACTCCAGAAGCCTTTGCCAGGCGCGGGCGCGGAGAATCCCGCATGTTCAACGACAGAAAAACGGCGAGCGGATCAAACGGAAAACGCGCGCTCGATCGGTACCGTCATCACCTTTGGCAAGGTTCGGATTCTCGATCTGGGCGATCTTACGTGGGACAAGGAAGCGGAACTGGTTTGTCCCATTAACAAGCTGGGGCCCGTCGATATCTTCATCGTCTCGCATCATGGCTGGTTGCAGAGCAACAGTCCGGCTCTTCTTGCTGCCATTTCGCCGCGCATCGCCGTCATGGATAACGGTGCGGACAAGGGTGGTTCCCCTTCGTCGTGGGATATCATCAGGAAATCAGTGAAGCTCGAGGACCTTTGGCAGCTTCATTTTTCTAACGAAGGTCGTATGGCACACAATTCTGCCGATTCCTTTATTGCCAACCTTGCCGGACCGGACGGGGGCAACTATCTGAAACTCTCGGTTTGGGCGGA
>PLKR01000636.1:9518-14084 GCA_003140655.1 Acidobacteriaceae bacterium
ACCGCAGATAGTACAGGGCGCGGAGGCGGTCGAGTGAAGAAGACGTCCTTTATTGCCATAACTCCATGATCCATCATTCGACGCTTTCTAAATGCTCACAATTGCACAGTTTGTTGACGATTTTTTCCCCTCCCCTTAAGTTTCCGAGAATGGGTATAGGAAGGTTAAGAGCCGTTTAAGGTCTTTTGTTTTTTTGGCGGCGAAATCGGCTTTTCATCCACTCTCTAAGAACTGGATAATCTACCTCGCCCTCCTGCCTCTGTAAGTCCTCGCCCGCGTATCGCGGATGACGGTCAGTATTGACCAGTTATCTATGAGCAAGGGCCTGATACTGGAGATATAACTTTCGAATCGAAAGCGGAAGTTGGAGGATAACAAATGTGGCAAGTCAAGAGCGTGGCCCCCTGGGCTCACAAGTTCGCAATGCGTAGTCTGCTTCTGGCCGGTACAACAACCTTGCTCGTGCCCTTGACCTTGGCGCCAACGGCCAACGCACAAGTTGTCATCGGCATAACTCAGCCCGTCTGTTCCTACGGCTACTACAACTATTCACCATACGGCTGCGCACCCATGGGCTTTTATGGTCCGGGCTATTTTTATAACGGCATCTTCCTGGGCGTTGGCCCATGGGCGAACTGGGGCTATGGCCACGGCTGGGGTGATCATCGCTTCAGCGGTGGCGGCGGAGGAAGGTACGTCGGAAACGGCGGCGGACGTTCTTATGCAGCCAATCGTGGACGTGGCCCATCGGCAGTAAGCGCCAGCCGCAGCACTGGGTACCGTGGCAGTGCGGCCGCGCGTGACTCCCATACCGCAGCCACCCGTGGCGCCTCCCGTGGTGCTTCCCACACTGCAGCCACGCATGCTGGCGCGTCGCATGCCGCAGCCACACATGGTGGCACCTCCCACGGCGGTGGCGGATCGCATGGTGGCGGCGAACACCGCTAGCCCGTAGCTGCTGAATTTGGCGGCGCATGGAACAAGAAGCGGCGGAGCGTAACAGCTCCACCGCTTTGCATTTTCGTGCAGTGTCGTACTCACCAGCAGTAAGTGCTACCGCGCGGTGAGGCCAAATTCGTCAAAATTGAAAATCATCGCCTTCTTATCGGGCGTGAATTGTCCGTCGATCAGATACGCCGCCGCGAAGCTACCCGCTACGTACGGCTGAAAGACCGCAAGGATAATCACATATTTCTTGGCCTTAAGCACGGATTCCACTACTCCGCGGACCGGCTTGCTGCGTCGAATGGTCCCCGGTACTTGGGGAATCACAAGACTCACGAATTCCAGATCTGAATGCCGCCGGCTGTATTTAGCAATTGACTTTGCAACCCGTTTAGGGGTTGTTATGCCCAAATCGGCGACGATGCTTCGCGACACTGCTTTCGGGTAGTAGAAATTCACGACGTCTCGGACAAAATCCGCGCAATTGTGTGACAGGGCTCTGTATAAAGTGCGATTCGGACGGGAGTTGAGCCAACCAATCAACTCGTCATCCTGTTGGACTGTGGTTTCGATTTCATAAGAAAAGCTGGTGCGATTGTATGCGGACCCCACGAGTTGCACCCAATTCCCAAGGGGTGCCTGCCCAGAGAGATCGTCAGGCACAAGATCTTCCATGTTCTTGCGCCGGTATTGATCTCTAAGAAAGGCCACACTCTTGCTGTCAGCGTAAACGGGGATGTCTTCTGGATTCGTGACGGCATAGAGGTAGGGGATAAGTGGAATGGCAATCCAGTCATACCCACGAATTCCCTTGTACCGGCTGATCACTACACCGTGCTCTCCTTCGAAGCAACGCCGCAAAGAAGTGGGCGAAGCCGCGCAGACACGAGTTAGATACACAGCCACGTGACCAGCACCGGCAAACGCACCATCAAGGCTGTAGGGTTCTTCGAGCAGCACGGCAGCATTCGCGCTCACCTCCCGAGGTACCCACAGGGATGCGAGAAGCAATACGCACAACGTCACAAGTTTCATGTCGGCTGCCCAGTTGAATTCTGATCAAAGGCTTGAAGTTGGTCACTAAGCTCGGATTTGCGCGGCAGCATCCCCACTTCACCCTGTTGATAAGGCGTTCTACGCTTGTCTACCAGTGCCTCCAAAATACTAAGTCCTGGCTTTGTGGGCTGATCAATAAAGGTCAGAATTGACTAATATTTCCGTTTTGACTTCTTGGCCGGATGACTACGTATGTACGGGTTCGGCCACCCTTGCCTTTGCTGGCGCGAGCGCGATCAGCGCTACCCCGACGATAACCAGCGGAAGTACGGCGGCCAGCAGATCTCCGCGCGGGATCACATTGCGGAATGCCTGCACCGCCATAACGGCGGCGTGAATAAGGCTCGACCACGCCGTGAAGGCGATCAGGCTGCGATTCTCTGACGGGTTACGTAACGCAAGCAGCAGGAAAATTCCCAGNNAAGAAGAGCAACCCCACGATCACCAACACGACCTTTAGCGCTCGTTCGCGAATCATTGTGTCCTCCCGTTGAAAACCAAAATAGGGAACAGTGCCCGTCGAGATAACTTCATTGCCCTTTGATCTCGCAGGTGGATGGGCCGAAGCCGAAGCGTTCGCGCATGCGTTGCCGGAATCGCTCCCGCTCCTCCGGCGTCATGTGCCCGCAGCACTCTGCCATGCGACGGCGGAAACTGGAGCGACCGGAACCGCGCCATCCAAATCCGCCGAAGAGGAATCGGCACAGGGTCAGAAGTCCAAGCGCTTGCCAGAAGCTGATCTGGGGCCAGCCGAAGAGCGGCGGCAGCAGCCAATTCCACAGGTACAGCACGATTTCGCCGCTGACGACGGCAAATAGCACCATCGCCAGGATCGCCAGCGGAGCAATGAAAATCAATTTCCTTGTCATATTCAGTTCCTCATGCTTTCGTAAATTCGTCGTAAAATGCTTTGCAGTCGTTCGCAGATGCCGCCGCGTCGATAGGCGGCGGCTTTCATGCTGCGCTGGCCTGCTCCTTCCATCGTTGAACGTTCACGCCTCTCACCAGGAGCCATAGCATCAGCGCTAGTTCCGCGAGGAAGCCGAGAACCAGATTGTAGGGAGACAGATGGTTTGCGAGCGGCGGTGACAGAAAGGTCAGCCAACCTAAACCGGCNNAGCGCCATCAGCACACCCAGAAGTCGAGGCAGGAAGGTCGACCTGAAGATGAGGTAACCGATCAGGAGGCAATAGACTCCGAAAAATACCACGCAGATGTTACCGGCCTGAGTATTCAGTTCGAGAAACATCAGGGCCAGGGCCCGCAACTGTTCCANNAGGCTGAAGAACGCCGCGAGCAAAGAAAGGCTCCTGCTCACAGCCTTAAACAAGTCATAGAAGAGAGCCGTCACCGCGACATAGAACGCGGTCGAGATGAGGCCGGTTGCCAAACCCAACCGAAATAAAGACTCGTGCGCCAGGATGTTGTTCGCTGTAGCCGCGGCGTCGCCATCTACAACAAGCCCTCTAAGAAAGAACTCGCCGATTATTGCGGTCAGAAAGTAAAGCAAATAAACGACACCGGTAATCCTGGCCCTGGGACGCAGCGACGCTTCTGCAATCCGTTCCATCGTTACAGGTGTGTTCATACTCTTTTCTCCTTAGCGAGTTACTGAATCAAGTGCATGCCAATCAGAGCGGTTCCCGATAGCGGCGTAGCCGCACCGCTGCGGCGAGGCATAGCGCAGCGAATACCAGCCCAAGCCACAGACTCGGGCTGCTCAGGAACCTTCCCGGAGCGAGTTGCGTTAGCGGAATAAAATGCCCATCGACCGGGACGCCAGCCTTATCCTTGAGGTCGAAAGCGGCCGCAGCNNAAGAATGTCGCGCGCCGCGCCCAGCCTGAAACCAGCAGCAGCCACATGTAGATCGGCGCATGCCAGAGCACAAGCACGGTCAGACCGTAGAGCGACACCAATTGCATCTCGAACAACGGCGGTCCCCACGGCGTCGCGGTCCCTACACCGCTCATCAGCAGGACTACGGTGCTCAGCAGCCGCATGAGGAGTTGCAGAGGAACGGTGATCGCAAAGACGAGCAGCGGCAGAACCACGAGTGGGATGCTCGCCTTCGAGAGCACTGTCGTAAGATCCGAAACCGGCAGCGACTTCCAGAATAGGATGCTGCGATCACGACGTTCGCCGTGCAGCGCGTCGAGACAGTAGAAGATCCCGACAATGAACGCGGTCACCGTAATCAGCATCCCAGCGTGGGCGTACGGCATGGCAAGCTCGATGCGCTGATGCGCCGGGTCGAGCGCCGCCAGTGCACGCATGCTGCGCGGCAGCCAAATCAGGCTGATCAAGAAGCCGAACATATAGACGGCGGCGGCGACCAGCGGCGCGATGTAGATCGAGCGGTTCTCCCACAATTCGCGTCGCACCGACCAGTACATTGGCCGAGTCGCCGACAAGGCCGCGGGCGCGATTCCCTGCGGGTCGAGGGGAGACTCCGGTACGGCGTTCGATTGAGTATTCATCTAGCAGCTCCTTGTGTCGCGCCGGCGTGATTGCCCGGGTTACTTCCCGGCGTACTCGCCAACATGGCAACGAACAAGTCGGCGATG
>PLKR01000356.1:0-14430 GCA_003140655.1 Acidobacteriaceae bacterium
TCGCCCACGCGCTTGTGATCCTGCGCTCCCACCAGCGGCGCAACCCGCTCTCCATCGCTCAAAACCAGAAACGAAAGTTCGTCCCCTTTCAAACATTCTTCCAGCACCACCCGCGATCCCGCCCCTCCCACCATCTTGCCGCTGAACATTTCCGCCGCCACNNCAGCGCCTCGCGCACCTCCTCCACCGAATCGCAGATCGCATACGCTGCCGTCGGAATTCGATGCCGCTGCAGAAATTCTTTCGCAAAGCTCTTGCTCCACTCCAGTTGCGCCGCGGCCTTGCTGGGACCAAACACCGGCCAGCCGCGCTGCGTGAACTCATCCACCACGCCCAGCGTCAGCGGCAGCTCAGGCCCCACCACCGTCAGGTCCGGCCGCACCTGCTCGCCTAATGCCACAATCGAATCGAGGTTTTTCAGATCAACCGCTAAGCATTCCGCATCTTCCGCAATGCCGCCATTGCCCGGCGCACAATACAGCTTCGAAATGCGCAAGGACTTTCGCAGCTTCCACACTAAAGCGTGCTCGCGTCCACCGCTGCCTAGAACCAGAACTTTCATAGCCGGAGAAAGTCAAGCGTAGGTCAGCGCAGCAAAGCTGTCAAACCATCTCTTCTGATGGTAGTGGGCTCAATTTGAAAATCTTGAACCATTGCACCCCTCCGGCGTCATCCCGAAGTCCCGCGTTTTCACCAGCGGGACGAGGGATCTCCCGTGCCCACACAGCCGCCCCGAGTCAAACTGCACCACTACCCTTCTGATCTCGAATTACCCTGTGCTCCTCGGTGCCCTCTGTGTTAAAGGTTTTGGCACTTTCCCATTAACCATACTTAACCATCCCGTATAATCTCCTCAGATGATCACCGTCTCCAAAGAAGACTATCTCAAGGCGATCCTCGAGGCCGAAAGCGAAGGGGAATCCGTCATCTCAGCCCGCCTCGCCGACTGGCTGAAGGTCTCCGCTCCCGCCGTTACCATGGCGGTGCGCCGTTTGAAAAAAGACGGCTTGGTTCGCGTCCAGACCGACGGGCACCTGCGCCTCACCGCCGCCGGCCGCAAGATTGCCCGTAAACTCACGCTCCGCCACCACCTCATCGAACGCATGTTATCCGAGTTATTCGGCATGGAGTGGTGGAAGGTGCACGACGAAGCGGAGCGCCTTGAGCACGCCGTCTCCCCCGACTTCGAAGCCAAGCTCCTGGCCAAGTTAGGCAAGGCAGGCGCCTGCCCTCACGGCAACCTCAGCGAAATGGAAAGCCCCGCCAGTCGCCGCCATCGCGGCCTGCTTCTGCTCGCCGATGCCGCACCCGGAGCCTCCTACGCCGTCAGTGGAATTTACGAGCGCGACCGCCGCCTGCTTGAGTTCCTCGAAGCCCGCGGCATCCGTCCCGGAGCCAAGTTGCGCCTCCTCGAACGCAACTACGATCAGACCCTGGCCCTCTCCACCGTCACCGGCAACGTCTCCCTGGGCCGCGCCGCTGCCGTGCGTGTCTGGGTTTCCCCCACCCGCTAATGCGCGTCTCAGCAGGATTGTCATCCTGAGCGGAGGTTGTGCTTCGCGAATGCGAAGGACCACCGCAGTCGAAGGATCTCTTACCCGCCTGTGCCGCTACCCGCCGCGCAAGGAGTTTCCATCATCACTCCAGTTTGCTTGACATTACTTAACCATAGTTTATTTCCTAGTGTATACTTACGCTAATCTCGGCCGGGGAAAATCCGGGGCGAACTCATCATGAAGATTGTCTCGATCCCGCAAGTCACTCCACACCTCACCCGATGAAGCCCGTTGCCACCCAAACCGAAGACGAAGCCGTAATCATCACCCACGAAGACGTCGACCGTGCTCACGACCGCATCCGCGTCTCGGAAGCCCGTGCCCAGCGCGGCTTTTCCTCCCGAGCGCGCCTGCTGTGGTTGCTGGTTGGTCCCGGCGTTCTCGTCATGCTGGGAGAGAACGACGGCCCCAGCATGCTCGCCTACGCTGCCACTGGCGCCAAGTTCGGCATCGGCTTTTTTCTTCCCTTCGTCGTCCTAACATTTTGCATGGCGATCGTCGTCCAGGAGATGACCGTCCGCCTGGGCGCCGCCACCCATCGCGGCCACGCCGAACTCATCTTCGAGCGCTTCGGACCCTTCTGGGGATGGTTTTCCATGATCGACCTCGGCATCGGAAACTTCCTTACTCTCATCACCGAGTTCATCGCCGTCCGCGCCGGCCTGGGTTTCTTCGGAGTCCCTCCCTGGGTCGCAATTCTCATCGCGCTCGTAATCCTGTACGCGGCGCTGATGAGTCACCGCTATTGGACTTGGGAACGCATCACTCTCGCCGCCGCCGCATTCAACCTGATCTTCATTCCCGTCGCGCTCATGACCCACCCCAGTTGGCACTCGGTAGGCCACGCATTCATCACCTGGCAACCGCTTCCCGGCTTCAGTAAAGACGTTCTCCTAATCCTCCTCGCCGACATCGGCGCCACCGTAACCCCGTGGATGCTTTTCTTCCAGCAGAGCGCAACCGTCGACAAAGGAATGACCACAAAAGACATCCGCTTCGGCCGCATCGACACCGTCCTCGGTGCCGCGCTCGCAACCGCCGCCGCCATCGCCACGATTCTCGCAACCGCACCGTTATTCGCCCATCGCATGGCCGCCGACAATTTCCAGGCCGCCGAGTTTGCCCAGGCCCTCCAACCCCTGATCGGCCGCTTCGGCGCATCGCTCTTCGCTCTCGGCATGGTCGAGGCCGGCATCGTCGCCGCCATCACCATTTCAACTTCGTCGGCCTACGCCTTCGGAGAGGTCACCCACAAACCGCACAGCCTCAACCTTCCCATGGCAGAAGGCAAACCGTTTTATGCCGTGTTGACTCTGTGCGCCCTCGCCGCCGCCGCCATCGTTCTCATCCCCGGGCTGCCCCTGGTCTACGTAGTTCTGGTCGTAAACGTAGTCGCCGTTCTGGCCATGCCCCCAGCCCTGGTCTTCCTCTTCATGCTGGTAAACGACAAAGAAATCATGGGCAACCTGGTCAGTCCGCTGTGGGCCAACATCCTGGCCACCGGAGTTGTATTTATCCTGACCGCCGCCGGCATCCTATTCGGCATCAGCATAATCGCTCCCAACATCTTCGCCGCAATGGGAGGTAAGTAGGAATGGACCTCAGCTTACGCAAATATCCCTGGGAGTGCGGATATCCCTGTGGGGACAGCCGCTCCCAACTGTCCAGTAGCACCCATGTGGGGACAGCCGCCCTCGGCTGTCCAGTCGAGCGAAGCTCGACGGTTTCTCCTCTCCTGTTCATGAACTTTCGATTCTCGCAAAACACTTAACCCTAATGACCAAAAAACAAACCACCGCGCCCACCACCTCCACCTCAGACCAGACCTGGGTCTTATCCTCCCTCGAACACGATCAGCTCGCCCGCGCCAAAAAGCATCCCATCCCCCGCCGTCACCTCAAAGGCCCCGAACTCCTCGTCCTCTGGGCGCTCCGCCTCTACCTGCTCTTCATGATGGCAGTAGTCGCCTATCAAGTCTGGATCGCCGCGCGCTAGACTTGTGTTTCGCGAACGAACCAGGAAGGCCATGACTCTCAGAGGCTGCGAAAAAAATAGAGACTGCCGGCGGCGCCGTGGAAGAGCGGCGCTTCAGCGCCGCGTAAAGCATCTACCCTCAATTCGGCCTTCAGCCCCCGTGGTCGCATCTTCTGTCCTGCGCGGTCTTTGTCGCAGCCTGGTCGGATCTCCGCAACTCCCCATCCAACCTATCCTCTGCGCCCTCCTGGCCGGCATGCTTCTCATCTCCTCGCCCGCCCGCTCGCAGCTCGTGCCCGGCTCGATGGATGTTCACTGGAACCCAGGCGCGCCCGATTGCGCCAGCAACCCGCAACCCCCAATTCAAGTCCATCCCTACAACGCCCGTACCTTCATTCTGCGCGAGAACCCATGCGCCACCGCCGAAGCGCCCTTTATGTATTTGCTGGTGGGCTCTACCAAGGCGCTCCTCATCGATACCGGCGACGTCGCTGACCCCAGGCAAATGCCGTTAGCGCAAACCGTAATGACTCTGCTGCCGGAAGCGGGCCAGATGAAAATGCCGCTCATCATCGTCCACACCCACGGTCATCTCGATCATCGCCTCGGCGACTCGCAATTCGCGCATCTACCAAATATCGAGATTGTTCCCACCGACCTCTCTCATGTCCGGAAATACTTTAGCTTCCCGGATTGGCCGAATGGCATCGCTCAAGTCGATCTCGGCGATCGCACCATCGACGTGATTCCAACCCCCGGACATTACCCATCCCATGTCTCGTACTACGATCGCCAGACCGGGCTGTTCTTCTCCGGCGATTTTTTCCTGCCCGGACGCCTCATCATCGATGACGCTCAAGCCGATCTGGCCAGCGCCAACCGGATAGCCGATTTCATCCGGAACCGTCCCGTCACTTACGTCCTCGGCGGACATATCGAACTCGACGCCAACGGCGAGACACTCCCTCTCGCCTCTCACTACCACCCCCACGAACACGCCCTCCAGTTGACCAAACAAGACCTCCTCGCGCTGCCCGCGATCCTGAACACTTTCAACGGCTTCTACAACAAAAGCGGCGTCTTCGTCCTCTACAGCCAGACCCGCGTCCTCCTGGCCCTGGCACTTGCCTTGATTGTCATACTCGCGGCCTCCGCGATGTTACTGCGTCGCTATCTACGTCGCCGTAAGCGTGCTGAAGTTCGACCCTGACATAATTAGCTTCTCCGGTTTTCATCGGTACAAATATACTTGACGCACATGTTTAAGTACATAACCTTGCTGATTCAAGGGCTTGGAGTATATTCCAAGCGACAGTGAGGTGTGCGTTATGGATTGGAAATTTTGGCTGCCTTTTATCATCACGCTCGCCAACCTCTGGCTTATGTGGCGAGCGGATCAGAAACACACGCGCTACATGAATCCTCAAGTGTACATAACGCCTTGGCTACATTTCCGTGGTACAAGCAGTTGTGGGATAGGTATTGGCCGATCTTTGTGATGCTGCTACTGCTGATAGGGACATGGATTCCATATTTTGTGAATACGGATATTTCGGATCAAAACGTTATGATCTTTTGGGGGACTGATAGCCCGCCAGGAGTTCATATACCAATTGAGCAATTGAAGAATTTGAAGGTGGTTACCGATGGTTCACGGCTACCGCCGTCCATTCGCAGAAACTATCGTATAGCGGCAGTCGCCGATCATGACATAGGCGATATAGATACAGATGATGCTGAACTGCTAAAGTCCAGCGCGCGTGACATTGTGGATGGACCAATCTCGATGTTGATACCGCTAACGNNTTTTATCTGTTGATCGTGCCTAAAGAAGTGTCACCTAGCCAATTTGATACTCTCAGGCAAGCGAAAGCACTAGGGGCTAAAATCATAAATGCGAGAGGAGGCCCGCCATAAAAGCCGAGTACAGAGAAGGCGCGAAGGTGCGGGAAGAGTTTGAGCGCACGATGACAGAATTGTTTCGTGCGCTCAAACCGAAAGAACGGAAGCAGCCGAAGACCGTTACTCCGCGCAAGCCGAAACGGGCTGACTAGGATTAGAATTTCTTACCGCTTCAGATCGGGAAAACCCATAGCGAGCACCACGCGCCGAGCGGTCTGTTCAATAACCCGTTCTGATAACCGACGCAGTTTATCTTTTGGTTCGTGTAGGCTTGTCTTCCGGACTGTCGTAATACTTTCTGCCTGAATAGTCGAGTTTTCCGAAAGGCCAGTTTCGCCAGGAGACAGTTCAAGGTGTGATGGTAGTTTGGGTGGGGTTGTCGAGAGTGGAACCACTAAGACAGTACTAGCCCGTTCGTGATTGTTTCTGGCGTCAATAGAGACCACCATGACCGGTCGCGGCAATTTATCTGGCGGATCAGTGGGAAGCTGGACGTACCAGATTTCACCTCGTTGCGGCGGTCTTGCTGGTTGCGTCATGCACTGATTTTACATCTGTGATTCTGAAAACTCTCCCCACTGTTTATCCCGCTGTACTTCCTCGTCCGGAAGCGCGTCGTAATACGACGTGACCAGCGCAGACAGATGCGCTTTCTTCCACTCGCGGATCATTCCTTCAAGAGCCGAGGTTAGTGATTCTGCCCTTTTCTCGCTCTTGTAGCATTCCAATACCTCGATTACATCCTCAGACAACGAGAACGTTCGAGGCTGCTTCCTCCGGCTGGATGTTGCCGTGATTCCCATTGTATCACACCAATCTTAACATCATGTATAATATGTTTCGTGTTATACTCGTGCCGTCCAGCGCTCAGAACGGTGGACGGCACGACGTGGTGACTGTAGCTCATGACTCCTAGAGCACGCGCCTTGTGAACGTGGGAATCCGGAGAGAACCGGACAAGTCACCCCAATTTTAGCGATCAATTCCACGAATGCCCCTGCATTTCGAGCGCCATAGTCAAACTCTTAATTATCAGTAGTTTGATCTCATTATTAGTGCCGACATGACGAAAAGCGTGCATTTTGGCTGACAATCTTTGTTCATCTTTAGAACACAGTATTCGCTACTAGAATGCTTATCGGCAATGAGCGCATCGACATTTAGAAAAAACATTACCCTTGAAATGGGCAAAATAATATACCCGTTACCACCGATGTCAACAGAAATATTATTGTACGTCATAATATGAAGATGATTCAATGTGTGCGCACGTTGCCTTTTTCCATTGCTTTATCCAATTTGATTAGCCGACAGGGATTAGGCTTGCGTCGCTTGCCCCGTCCCTGTCGCCCTGACTCGCTGCGCATTATGCATGTTTTTGGTTACGCCCCCGACAAACGTTTCGTCCACCTCAAGAATATTCCCTTCGCCGCCGATCTTGCTCGAATCGAAGGCATGCTTTTTCAGGGCCTCACGGATGCGGTGAAGCATGAACCATGCGGACTTCTGCGTAATGCCAAGCATCCGGCCCAGTTCGTGAGAGCTGATTCCGTTCTTGCACGCCACGAGCATCCACACTGCCGTCATCCACTTATCAAGACCAAGGGCCGAGTCTTCCATGATCGTTTTCACCTTGACCGTGAACTGCCTTTTGCAGGCATAACAGAACCAAAGGCGACGGGTCTTGATAAACGAGAACTTCCGCGCGGTGCATCGCGGGCAGCTAATGTCGCCGTTTGGCCAGCGCAATTTGATGGCGTAATCGAAGGCTCGTTGCGGATCTGCGAAGCAGGCGATTGCTTCTTGGAGTGTGCGCGGCTGCTTCATGTAAAACACTATAACCTAAACGCACATGTGTGTCAAGTGATTTATTACCTTTTCATCGAATGGACAACCTGTTGAAATGTCACACCTATGCATTTTCTTGGCGGCGTCTCATCCCGCCCATGACCTCCGTGTAGTTGCTTGCCTCTACGCAATCCCCGCCAAAACGACTAAACTGAAAGGTTCCGGTGGATTTCGCTCCAGCCGCCTTAATGGCATTACCCGCTCGGGGCATCTATCCTCCAGGGAAGGCCATCATGTCTCTAAACAGCTTCAACTCCCGCTCCACCCTTAAAGTCGGCAACAAAGAATACGAAATCTACCGCCTCGACACCCTCGACCGGCAAGGCATCAAGACCACGCATCTCCCGTTCTCCCTGCGCATCCTGCTCGAGAACTTGCTCCGCACCGAAGACGGCCGCAACGTGAAAAAAGATGACATTCGCTCCATGGCCGCATGGAATAAAAATTCCCAGCCCGATAAAGAAATCGCCTTCACCCCCAGCCGCGTTCTGCTCCAGGATTTCACCGGCGTCCCCTGCGTCGTCGACCTCGCCGCCATGCGCGACGCTATGCAGCAACTCGGCGGCGATCCCGCCCTCATCAATCCCCTGCAGCCGGTCGAACTGGTCATCGACCACTCCGTCCAGGTCGACGAATTCGGCACCGCCAGCGCCTTCGACGTAAACGCTCTTCTCGAATTCCAACGCAACAAAGAACGTTATTCATTCCTGCGCTGGGGCCAAACCGGTTTCCGCAACCTCTCCATCGTCCCCCCCGACACCGGCATCGTCCACCAGGTCAATCTCGAATACCTCGCCCGCGTAGTCTTCGTGCAGGAAAAAACGGGACACGACGCGAACGGCCACCGCCTAGCCTTTCCCGACACCCTAGTCGGCACCGACAGTCACACGACGATGATCAATGGACTGGGGGTGCTTGGATGGGGGGTGGGCGGCATTGAGGCTGAGGCTGCCATGCTCGGGCAGCCCGTCTCTATGTTGATTCCGCTGGTCGTCGGTGTGAAGCTCACTGGACGGCTGCGCGAAGGGGCAACTGCTACGGATCTCGTTCTCACTATCACCGAAATACTGCGTCAGCACGGAGTCGTCGGAAAGTTCGTCGAATACTTCGGTCCCGGCCTGCGCGATCTTCCGCTCGCCGACCGCGCCACCATCGCCAACATGTCACCCGAATACGGCGCCACCTGCGGCATCTTCCCCGTCGACAAAGAAAGTCTGAAGTATCTGCGCCTCACCGGCCGCAGCGCAGAGCAAATTGCGCTGGTCGAAGCTTACTGCCGCGAGCAGGGACTGTTTCACGACGACAAAACTCCCGAAGCGGAATACTCCGAACTGCTCAGCCTCGATCTTTCGACGGTCGAGCCGAGCCTTGCCGGCCCGAAGCGTCCGCAAGACCGCGTGATCCTTTCGCAAGCTGCCGAGTCGTTCCACAAAGCTCTGCCCTCGCTCATTAAGCCGAAATCCGCCGCAGCCAGTGCATCTGCAACGGCCACACAAACCGCAAAAGCCGGATCTTCCGCAACCTGGGAGCAAGAAGGCGGCAGTCCTACCGCCGTCGGCGTCGAAGATCCTAACGTACACGAACACGTCTCGCCGAAAGTGAAGGACTGCCTGCAGCATGGCAGCGTGGTGATCGCCGCCATCACGTCCTGCACCAATACCTCGAACCCCTCGGTGATGATCGGCGCGGGATTGCTGGCGAAGAAAGCCGTCGAAAAAGGTCTTTCAGTCCCGCCCTGGGTGAAGACTTCGCTGGCACCCGGATCGAAAGTCGTCCGCGATTATCTGGAGAATGCCGGCCTCACCCCATATCTCGAGAAGCTAAAATTCCACATCGTCGGCTACGGCTGCACCACCTGTATCGGCAACTCCGGCCCGCTGCCGGCGGAGGTCTCGCAAGCGATCGACGAAAAAGATCTGGTCGTTGCCTCTGTCCTTTCGGGCAATCGCAACTTCGAGGGCCGTATCAACTCCGAGGTTCGCGCGAATTATTTAATGTCGCCGCCGCTGGTGGTCGCCTTCGCGCTCGCCGGACGCATCGACACCGACCTCCGCAAAGACGCCATCGGCAAGGGCAAAGACGGCAAGCCGGTTTACCTCGCCGACCTCTGGCCCACGCAGCGCGAAGTGGAAGAGGCCATCCAGCAGTCCGTCACTTCCGAGATGTTTTCAAAAAGCTATGCGGAAGTTTTCGAAGGAGACGAGCGCTGGCGTGGCCTCAATATTCCCAAGGGCCAGACCTACGCCTGGGAAAAAGATTCCACCTATATTCGCCGCGCTCCCTACTTCGAGGGCATGAAGCTCCAGCCTTCGTCCGTCGAAGAGATCAAGAGCGCGCGCGTGCTTGCCGTGCTCGGCGACAGCGTCACCACCGACCACATCTCTCCCGCCGGCTCCATCAAGAAAGACGGCCCCGCCGGAAAATATCTGCAAGAACACGGCGTCAAGCCCGCTGACTTCAACTCCTACGGCTCGCGCCGCGGCAACCACGAAGTCATGGTCCGCGGCACCTTCGCCAATGTCCGCTTGCGCAACAAACTGGTGAACGTGGAAGGCGGCTTTACCCGCCACCTGCCCACCAACCAGGAGATGTCGATCTTCGATGCCTCGCAGAAATATCAATCCGAAGGCACGCCGCTCATCATCCTCGCAGGAAAAGAATACGGCTCGGGCTCCTCCCGCGACTGGGCGGCGAAAGGGCCGCGTTTGCTCGGCGTCTCCGCTGTGATTGCGGAAAGTTATGAACGCATTCATCGCTCGAATTTGGTCGGCATGGGAGTTCTGCCCCTGCAATTCGTGGCGGGCGAGAACGCGGAATCGCTCAAGCTGACAGGCGAGGAAGTGTTTGAGATCAGCGGCATCCGCGATGTCGTCGAGCACTTCGCCGCGGGACGTCCGGTGAAGGTACGCGCGCTGGGCAAGGGTGGAGTCATCGAGTTCAACGCGCTGGTACGCATCGACACGCCGCAGGAGGCGCTGTACTACGCGAACGGAGGGATTTTGCAGTATGTGTTGAGGCAGTTGCTGGCGGGGAAGCCGAGTGCGCAGACGGTGGGGGTGTAGGGGAAATCCGCCCTAGCACCAGCCCGAAAATGACGCCGGAACAGTTCGGCCACTGGGGCTGGAGCCCGCACTCATTTCGGACTTACGTGGCGCTGAAGCGCCGCTCTTCCACGGTCGCTGACACATTTCGGGCCTAGCATGCTTTGTGCAAGGTCAAAGGCAGCGGACAGGAGTGTCCGCTCCATACGGTCCACGGGCGGAGAACAGCAGGTTCCTCCGCTCCGCCGTCGCTGACGCTCCGGCTCCGGTTGGTATGACAAGGGGGTGACCAGGCTCCCAACACGGGGACAGTTCGGCCACTGGGGCTGAAGCCCGCACTCATTTCGGACTTTACGCGGCGCTGAAGCGCCGCTCTTCCACGGTCGCTCACGCATTTCGGACCTGGCATGTTCGTGCAAGGTCAAAAGCAGCGGACAGGAGTGTCCGCTCCACACGGTCCATCTCTAAGGAAAGAGAGCAGCAGGTTCCTCCGCTCCGCCGTCGCTGGCGCTCCGGCTCCGGTCGGAATGACAAGTGGTAGTGAGACTGTCAGCAATGCAAGATCAAAGTCAGAACCAAAGGTCAAGATCAAAATCAAAATCCAAAATCAAGATCAAAATCAAAAGCAGCGGACAGGAGTGTCCGCTCCACATGGGCTATTTCTTCCCGCGGCGGGGGCGGAGGAGGGGCCAGGCTTCGCGGTATCCCTCGTAGCTGTAGCGATTTTTCTTTAGGGGCTGCATGGGGAAGAGCATTAGGCCTTGTTTGCGCGCAGCGCCGCCGAGAAGGACGCGGGCTGGGATGAGATACCAGGCGTCCTGCATGATGACGTAGGCGGCGAAGAAATCGAGTTGCTTGAGGGTGTAAGGTGGGCCGAGATAGTTGGGCTTGAACTGGCAGAAGTATCCGGTACCGACGCGGCAGGAAGTGGACTTTACCTGGACTCTTACAATGCGGGAGCCGAAGTGGAGGGCGACATCGAAGGGCGAGGAGTCTCCCCAGGGCTTTAGGACCTTGAAGCCGTGGCGCAGGGCTTCGGCCATGAAGCGCAGTTCGACCCACTCGCCGCGCTCCTTGAAATTCTTGAAGAACTTGAATTCGTCCATGTGGCTCCTGTCTGAAGGGCGGACTCCTGGGAAAGCCGAGCCCAAAAGAAAAGGCGCGGCCCAGGGGCCGCGCCTCGTTTTCCTAAAGTTTTAACTTATACACCCATTATATCACATCTGGAGGGGAAAAAGGGACATTTTCTGGAATATATTTGCCTAATGTTGTGAACAGCTTAGGCACTATCGTTTACTACTTGGCTATTGACAGCCTCCCCGGTGGAGGGCGGCTTTGACCAGGAAGGGGATGGCGCCGACCAACCTCGCCATGAAGCGCCGCCCGCGGCTCACTATGAAATACGACAGCGATGCCACGCACAGGATTACAAGTCCCGTGCGAACATATGTCGCAGTTGTCATCGAGATCCCGATCCCGCTTCCAATCGCAAAGTAAGCGGCCAGACACGCCGGGCATTTTGGCAATAACGCCAGAGTAGCGCCGGGAACCATCCATCCGGCGGCCTCGCGACAGCGCTGCGTGAGCGTCAACGGACGCGGACCGCCGCTGGCGATCCGCGCCCCGCCCGTTACCCAACTCGAACCGCTCGAAACTCTTTCGCAGCAAGCCTGGCGATTCACGACCGGTGCTCCTCCGCGCAGCACGAAGATCCCGACGCTTTCGGAGCAACGTAGTGCGCCTTTGGATCGACGAAGTAGCCCTCCGCATAGCGATCGTGATGCCGAACCCAAGCCATGCTGAAGGCTAAGCCATCCTCGTCTCGACCTTTCGGCACGAGGTCGAGGAAGTTGTAGGCGCCCACCAGGATGTCGAGCCCGCGCGCGTAAGAAGAATAGGTGTGAAAAAGTTCGCCCCCACCGTTCTTATAGAACACGCTCGCCCCCGGCGCTTCCTCGCTGGGGAACTCAAGCATGTCATAGTTGTAGTTCACCTTGCCGTTCGCCATTTCCTCTTTCGTGAACGACACGTGATAGTCGTGGTTAAAGTCGTTTCCGAACGACGACACCCACTTGAAGCGCCAGCCCATGCGCTTTTTGAACGCCTCGATCTGGGCCATGGGTGCTCGTGAGACTACGACCAGAGTGACGTCGCGATTCGCGAGATGAACCAGGCTCCCGTCGAAATGATCGGCCAGGTAAGAGCAACTCGGGCAACCGGCCTCCCACCCCGGACCGAACATGAAGTGGTACACAATCAGCTGGCTCCTGCCGCCGAAGAGGTCGGCAAGAGTCTCCTTGCCGCCCGGCCCATCGAAAACATATTGTTTTTCAACCTTCTCCCAAGGCAGTTCGCGGCGTTGCTGGCTCAATTCATCCCGTAATCTGGTGAACTCCTTTTCTTTCCGGAGCAATTCTTTTCGGCTTGCAATCCATTCTCTTGGCGAAACAACTTCGTGTTCCTGAATACCCGTGCTGGTGGCTAGTGTAGTCATTGGCATTCTCCTGTTTAGTAGTTTAGTTCGGTGTTCTGTCTTGCTGTTTCGGTTGTAGGCCGCTGCCTGGCGGCCTAATGTTTTTTGCGTCTGCCCGCCGTTGCTCGCCTTGCGCCCAGGCCATCTTTCTCGGCGATCTCCTTGATCCGCAGCAGTTCGCCCGACCAAAGCTCCTGAAACGGACCGACCCATCGTTCATAAATCTGCCGGATGGGAACGACGTTCAGGGAGTTCACCCGCTGCCTTCCCGCCTCGCGGGTGCTGACCAGGTGTGCCTGGCGCAGCACGTCGAGATGCTTCATCACTCCAAACCGGCTTAAATGCGGAAAGGACTCCACAATTTCGGTGGTGGTGCGGGGACGGTCCCGCAAAAAATCCAGAATGGCGCGCCGGGTCGCGTCCGAGAGCGCCTTCCACACCGGGTCGAGAGCATCCGCCGGATGAGCAACGATTTTCCCCACGTCGCTACTCGCAGTCCTTTCTTATGTTGGCGAGCATGTGCTTCCAGCCCTCGCCCACGCCCTTGCGGTGCTCGGGGTCGATCATGCCGATTGCGCGATGCCGCAGTGCAACCCGGCAACCTCCGCCGGCCGCTTCTACCTTCACTTCCAGGTGATTAATGGCCGGATACGACATGAACATGGGGCCGCTCAGTTCCAGCAGCACCGGAGGCTTAATGACCTGCACGAACCCCCACAGATGTCCGATGCCGTTTCCTCGATCACGGTACCAGCGTCCGCCCGGTTTTGGCTCGAGCAGTAATTCCAGGGATTGGCCGTCGGGTCGGGTGTTGCCTTTTCCGAGGCGATGCAAAACGGCTGCGAATGCTTTTTCCGGCGTGGCTTTGATGTCCACGTGCTGCTCAACGTCGAGGGTCAAGTCTTCCAAGTTCATTACTGTTCTCCTTCGTGCTCCGGGGAGCAATCCAATCAATATGTGAGCATACTATCACGTGACCATATAGTCACGTCAAGAGAAATCTTTGGGTGGGTTTTGATTGTGTGGAGCGGACACTTCTGTCCGCTGCCTTTGACCTTGCCTTTGATTTTCTTAGGCCGCTAGCGATCAAGGTCAAAGGCAGCGGACAAGGGTGTCCGTTCCACACGGGCTATTTCTTGCTGCGCTATAATCGAGAATTGCGCCCATGTCTACGAAGCGACTGATCCGGTCCACCACAGTTTTGTCCATCCGCCGCAACGGCAGCGTGGTNNCTCGCCGGAGACGGGCAGGTTACGCTCGGCGAGTCTGTCATTAAACATACGGCGAAGAAGATCCGGCGGCTTTACAACGACAAGATTCTCGCAGGATTTGCCGGGTCTACGGCCGACGCCTTCACGCTTTTCAGCCGCTTCGAATCAAAACTGGAGCAGTACCACGGCAACCTGGGACGCGGCGCCGTAGAACTGGCGAAGGATTGGCGCACGGATAAATACCTGCGGCATTTGGAAGCGTTGCTGCTGGTTTGCGACAAGGAGCAGACATTCCTGTTGAGCGGGCAAGGCGATGTGATCGAGCCCGATGGCGGCGTGGCAGCCATCGGCAGCGGCGGCCCTTACGCCCAGGCCGCGGCCGAGGCGCTGGCAAGACACACACAACTCACCGCCCGCCAGATCGC
>PLKR01000356.1:14486-14833 GCA_003140655.1 Acidobacteriaceae bacterium
AACTCACTCCCCGCGAGATCGTCGTCGAACTCGACAAACATGTGATCGGCCAAAAAGACGCCAAGCGCGCGGTGGCCATCGCGCTGCGCAATCGAATGCGCCGCCAGAAGCTAACCCCGGAGTTGGCGGAAGAAATCATTCCCAAAAATATAATCATGATCGGGCCGACTGGGGTGGGGAAGANNAACTCACCGCCCGCCAGATCGCCGAAGAAGCCATGAAGATTGCGGGCAAAATGTGCATTTATACGAATGATGTAATTACGATTGAGGAGTTGTAAACAAGTGATCAGTGGCCAGTGGTCGGTCGCCAGTAAAGCTGGCACTGCGTACTGACCACTGGCCACT
>PLKR01000356.1:14965-21148 GCA_003140655.1 Acidobacteriaceae bacterium
GGGCCGACTGGGGTGGGGAAGACGGAGATTGCGCGGCGGCTGGCTAAGCTGGCGAATTCTCCGTTTCTGAAGGTTGAGGCTTCGAAGTTCACCGAGGTTGGATACGTGGGGCGCGACGTGGAGTCGATGGTGCGCGATCTGGTTGAGATTGCGATCGATAATGTGCGCGAACAGAAACTGGAAGATGTGGCCGACAAGGCCGAACTCAACGCCGAGGAGCGGCTGCTCGATATTTTGTTGCCGCCATCTTCACCGGTGCGGCCTGCNNCGGGAGAAGCTGCGGCAGCAACTGCGCGAGGGCAAGCTGGACGAGCGGCAGGTTGAGATCGACGTGCGCGAGCGCAATTTTCCATCTTTTGAAATTATGACGAACCAGGGTGTCGAGGAGATGGATATCAATATCAAGGACATGCTGCCCAACATCTTCGGCGCACGCACCAAGAAGCGGAAGATGAAGGTGAACGAAGCTTTCGAATATTTGATCCAGGAAGAAGAACAACGCTTGATCGACATGGATCAGGTTACTCGCATGGCGATTGACCGGGTGGAGAATTCGGGGATTGTGTTTCTGGATGAGATTGACAAGATTGCGGGGCGCGAGGGCGGGCATGGGCCGGACGTTTCGCGCGAAGGTGTGCAGCGCGACATTCTGCCTATTGTTGAAGGCACCACGGTGAACACGCGCTATGGGATGGTGCGGACGGATCATATTTTGTTTATTGCTGCTGGAGCATTTCATGTTTCGAAGCCGAGCGACCTGATTCCGGAGTTGCAGGGGCGGTTTCCGATTCGGGTGGAGCTGCAGTCGCTGACTATGGAAGATTTTGTGCGCATTCTTACCGAGCCGAAATCTTCTTTGGTGAAGCAGTACACGGCTTTGCTTGAGACTGAAGGCGTGAAGCTGGAGTTTACTCCGGAGGCGCTGCAGGAGATCGCGCACTTTGCCTTCCGGGTGAATGAGAGCACGGAAAACATTGGAGCGCGGCGGCTGCATACGATCATGGAGCGGGTGCTGGATGCGCTNNGATTTGTCGAGGTATATTCTGTAGACACGGGGCTCTCTTTCCCCGACCCTTCTGACGCTGGTCTATTATCGCGATGCCCCTCCGGGGCGGATCGCAGCATCTCGTTCCTCCACTTCCAGTAAGTGATGTAGTCTGTTCTTTCTGCGCATGAAGCTACTGGGACAGTTGTTGATGGCAGTGGGGGCGTTGGTTTGGCTGACGGGGTGCGCTTCGATTGGTGCGCCGCTGCCGGCTTCGCTGGAGTTGCCGAAGGCGCCTTCTGATTTGCGGGCGGCGCGTAAAGGCGACAAAGTTACTCTTACCTGGACGATCCCGGTGCGGACTACGGACCGGCAGAGGGTGAGGTATTTGGGAAAGACTCGGGTTTGCCGGAGCCCTGGTCCGACTGTCGTCGATTCGACTCTCAAGCAATGTGACGCGCCGATCGGAGATGTCGCGCCGCCAGCGGATTTTGCAGCGACCAATAAGTCGCCTACGAAAAAACTGACCGCGACCTTTACCGATACTCTCCATTCCGCAATTGAGCAGGCTAACCCTATGNNCGCTGGTTCCCACGGTGCCGCCTTTCAGTGGTTTTAACGCCCAGCCTACTTCGCAAGGTGTGCTGATCTCATGGCAGTGTCCACCGATCTCAGGCAGAAGAACGGGCATAAGATATTTGCTCCGCATCTACCGGCGTCCGGAATCGAGCGCAAGTGCGACTCGAATCGCCGAAATTGACGCCACTGAGTGCGTTCAGCCCCCTGGCGGGCTCGTGCCATTGACGAACCAGCCTTCCGGCCCGGGGACGAGTCAGCCGAAGGAACAAGACAAGATCGTTACTTCGTTCCTCGACCAGACTTTCGAGTGGGAGAAAACATACTTCTACCGAGGGGTGGTGGTAAGCGCGATCGAGGCCGCGGGAAAGCCCGCAGTTGAAGTTGAGGGCGAGGACACGCCCGAATTGAAGGTATTTGCCCACGATGTCTTTCCGCCCGCCGTGCCCACAGGGTTGCAGGCGGTGTTTTCCGGGCCGGGGCAACAGCCATTCATCGATCTGATCTGGGCGCCAGTGGCGGACGCGGACCTCGATGGGTACAACATTTACCGTCATGAGGAAGGTGGTGTGGCGGTTAAGGTGAACTCGGAGCCGGTGAAAATGCCGGCGTATCGGGATGCGCAGGTGGTTTCGGGGAAGACGTATTTTTATTCTGTGTCGGCGGCTGATATGCGGGGGAATGAGAGTGGCCGGTCGGAGGAAGCGAGCGAGAGCGCGCCGTAGGAATTTGTAATTTCGTAATCGGGTAATTTGGTAATTGAAAAACAGTCGCTGAACAAGCCGTAGCAGGCAAAAGCCGAAAACGCGGGCGGTCATGCTTGGTGCGATTGATGGCGGGCGCAGGCGGAGTGCAGAGGTCCTTCGCTTCGCTCAGGGACAGAGTTGGATTCCGGATGACAGAGTTAAGGATTGCGAAAACTCTCGCGTGAGGTGCATTTCTCGTGGTTAGATACATGTGATGAAATATTGCCGGTTTCAACTGAATGGTGAGGCTCAGTATGGGCTGGTCGAGTCGGTTGCTGGACGCGACGCGATCCTGCGAATTCTGATTACGACGCCGGAGGAGTCCGATGGCGACGTGGAGAGTTTGCGCACGCGGCGGATCGAACCGATTGCGCTGGAGGAGGCGGTGCTGCTGCCGCCGGTGCGTCCGTCGAAGATCGTGTGCGTGGGCCGCAACTATCGGGAACATGCGGCGGAACTTGGTCACGAGGTGCCGAAGGAGCCGCTGCTATTCCTCAAGCCGAGTTCGGCGCTGCTGGCGCCGGGCGGGGTGGTGCGGCGGCCGAAGATTTCGGAACGGGTCGATTATGAAGGCGAGCTGTGCGTGGTGATAGGCAAGACTTGCTATCAGCCGGCGGCCGACGAAGACGTGCGAAAGTACATCCTTGGCTACACTTGCGTGAACGACGTGACGGCGCGCGACCTGCAGAACAAAGATGGGCAGTGGACGCGAGCCAAGGGCTTTGACACGTTCTGTCCGGTGGGTCCGGTGGTGGCGGATGGGCTTGATCCTGATCCGTGGGCCGGGGTTGGGGTGGAGACTCGCGTCAATGGCGCGGTGCGGCAGTCGGGCAATACGCGGGACTTCATCTTCACGCTGGACGTGATCATCCGGCACATTGCGCAGGCCATGACATTGTTTCCGGGCGATCTGATTGCCACGGGTACACCGGCGGGCGTGGGACCGCTGGTGGCGGGCGATGTGGTGGAGGTCAGCGTGGAGGGAGTGGGGACGCTGCGGAATTCTGTGGTGGACGAATAAGGATTGCAATCGCAGCGCCCGAAGGCGCGATTTAATCATACGGCCGGCCTTACGGTATGCCCTTCGAGTGCGCAGGGCAGGCTCTGAGGGCATACCCCGATACGAGTCTCGTGCACGGCCTGCGAAGTTATGGCAGGCCGTGCACTTTTGTCGCCGGTTGTCCGAATTCCATCAGCAGCGCGGGTTCCCGGACCACGACATGGGAGGCGCCGATCACGGCGAACACGCGGTCTCCGCGCCGGGCGCGCGCCACCAGCAGGCGGAAGATGTACTGATCGCGAAACATGCCAGAGTCATTGCCCAGTTCGTTGGCATAGTGGCCGGATTGCGTGGGGTCAAACCAATCCTCTGAAACCTTGTGCCAGTCGGGGAGTTCCGGGAAAAGGCGTTTGCAGGCGGTGGTCAGCTCGGCGAGCGTGGATTCTTTAATCCGTACGGGAGTGGATGGTTTGAAGTTCCCCGCAGCCGAGTCGAATCATTGCAGGCGGAAGCGCTCCCGCATCAGGCGTTGGAGGCGGGGTTTGTAGAGAAGATCGTAGGCCAGCTCTTTGTCGGGAAACATGGCAAGTGCGGCGCGTTTGGCGCCAGCGGCTAGTTCCGAGGCTTCTTCGATGGTGAGCCCGGGATCCTGGCTAATCACGGAAGTGACCATGCTCATCATGACCTGGAGGCGGCGGATTCTTCGGGCTTCGTCCTGGTTCTGATCCTGATCCTGCGCTTCTCTTGCGGGTTCCCCGATGTTCATTCTGGCCTCTTTATTGTGCTTTTCGCCGACAGCTTCGGTGTTGCGGCGCGGTTCGCCGTTGCGTCCGTTTCCAAGCATTCTCCTCTAATGAGGAGAGAAAACAAACGGCCCGAAAGTGCTGGGTCGGCTGGTCTCANNTTGCTATTCGGGCAGTCCGAAGCGGCGCATTAGGGCGGCGTAGCGGGGATCGGAACGGAGCGTGTCCAGGGCGGGATAGCGAATGGAGATGAGGAGTTCGTTGTCTCCATCGGTATAGGCTTTCTCCAGGTTCTCGAACGCCCGGTTTTTGTCTCCGGCGAGCGCGGATGCGACGGCCACGGCACCCGAACGATCCGAGCCTTCCAAGGTCGACATGAGTTGGAGATAACCTTTCGCGTCCTCAGTCACTGAGGTTGTTTTCGACAATGCCTTGTGGAATTCAGTGACTGCTTCAGAAAAGCGGCCGGTCGTAGCGTAGAGCTGTGACAGCCTGTAATATGCCGGCCAGAAATTCGGATCGCGCCCGATAACCTTCTGGAACTGCGCGAGCGACTCGGGATAGTGCTTGGCCTCCATTAACATTACCGCGTAATTTGTATTGACGATGGAGGAAAGAGGGTCGAGCGATAAAGCGGTGCGGTACTGCGCCTGCGCCTCATCCAGGCGGTTTTCGGGACCGAGATAGGCGAGAGCGTAAAAGTAGTGGGCGGAGGCGTTGTTTGGGTTCAATTCAATGGCGCGCTGAAATTCGGGTTCCGCCTCGCTCCACTTCCATGCCGTAGCGAGGGCGAAGGCGCGGGCGGCGTGGGCCTCAGGCAGGGAGTCATCGAGTTCGAGAGCTTTGCGCGCCGCTTCATCGGCCAGCAGTACACCTTGCTTCGAGCTAATTGCAATGTAGCTGGGGGCAATGTTGTAGGTATCGGCAAGGCCGGCATAGGCGAGGGCATAGTTGGGATCGGCGGCAATCGCCTGCCGGAATAAATCAATACTCTTCTTTAGACCGGCCGGCGTTCGGCCGTACCAAAGCTGGCGACCTTCGAGATACAGCCGGTAGGCTTCCGGGTTCGACGTGCCCGCGCTGCCCAGCTTCGACGATACGCTGCCGGGGTCGATGCGGCGCAGCCTGCTCGAAAGATCACGGGTAATTTTGCCCTGCACCTGGGTGATGTCCGCAGCCTTGCATTCATAATGCGAACCCCAAAGCTCGGTGCCGTCGGCGGTATCGACGAGTTCGGAGTGAATACGCAGTTCATCGCCGTGTTGCGTGATGCGACCGGTGAGGACAGCGCTCACCTGGAGGGTTTGGCCGATCTGGCGCGGGTCGTCCTGGTTGCTCTTGAAACGGAACACGGTGCTGCGCGCCAGGACTCTGAGGCCGGGCAGTTGCGAAAGAGTGCCGATGAGGCTCTCGGTGAGGCCGTCGCCGAGGTACTCGTTATCGGGATCGGAGGTAGCATTGACGAAAGGCAGCACGGCGATGGAGTTGATCCTTCGGGATTCGGATCGTTGGCGCAGGAAGTAGACGGCGGCGGCGACTAGCAAGACTGCAGCGACGCCGACGACCAACTTTTTGCGGGAGCGGCCTGGGGCAACCGCTGCCGGGATGGAGGAAGAGGCCGCAGAGGCCGAGGCGGCGGCTTCGATCACTGTTGAGGCGCTCGAGAAACGGCCGGAGTCGGAATCGCGCTTGAGGCGTGCGAGGTCGGTTCGCAGATCGGTGGCGCTCTGATAGCGGAGGTTGCGATCTTTCTCCAGGGCTTTGTCGATGATGCGTTGCAAATCCGCGGGCACGTCGGGATTGAAGCGCACGGCTGNNGATTGGGACTGCATCGAGAATGGATTTGAATATTTCCGCGGTACTGCCGCCATGAAACGGGAGCGAGCCCGTCGCCATCTCGTAGAGGACAACGCCGAAAGAGAAGAGGTCGGTGCGGGCGTCGAGATCTTTGGCACGGGCCTGCTCGGGCGACATGTAAGAGATGGTGCCGAGCGTAGAGCCGGGGCTGGTCAGATCGTGTTCTTCGATGCTGGCTGTGTTTGCGGAGGCGGCCTGGTTGGAAGAAGTGGCGGCAGGTGCGAGCTTGGCGAGGCCGAAATCCAGCACCTTGGCGTGGCCGCGCTTGGTGACAAA
>PLKR01000232.1:0-9766 GCA_003140655.1 Acidobacteriaceae bacterium
TAACGGTTTCCGGGTCGAGGCCGCGGGAGAAGTGCGCGTGGCCTACCCTAACCTTGGAATGGGAATCCGTTTCATCAAGGTATCGGAAGGAGATCGCGAACGATTGCGCGAAATGGTGGGCTCGATCTCGCGGTCTTCCGTGATCCTGGGCTCGCGAGTTGCACCGCGCGCTCCCTCGATTCCGCAATCAGAAGCTTTGCCGGGCGTAACCAACCCCGTCGCAACCCTGCAGGCGATCCTGAACTTCTTTGAGAACCGCCACGTCATGGGCCGGGAAGAATTTCTCAGTCTCTTGCGCAAGAGCCAGTAGCAGTTCCCAGTTACTCTGGTGTTTCCCGCCAAGTCGTGCCGTCCGCCCAAAGTAATCTCCCGATTGTTATGATTAAGCCCTATGGCGGTTTACCTTATCACGGGCATTGCCGGGTTTATTGGATCGTCTCTGGCGCGAGAACTGTTGCAACGCGGCGAGCGGGTTCGCGGAGTAGACAATTTTTCAACCGGCAAGCGGGAAAATCTTGCTCAAATCCTGGGGCAGATCGAGTTTCGTGAGGCGGACCTCCTCGATCTCGATGCCATGAAGCTGGCGTGCGCTGGAGTGGATTACGTTTTGCATCAGGCGGCGATTCCTTCGGTGCCGAAGTCTGTGCTGGATCCGCTTGCAAGCAACCGGGCGAATGTGGATGGCACGGTGAACGTGCTGGTCGCGGCGCGCGATGCCAGGGTGAAACGGGTGATCTATGCCTCGTCGTCGTCAACCTATGGCGATACTCCGACGCTGCCCAAACACGAGCGCATGACGCCGGATCCCATTTCACCGTATGCCGTTGCCAAGCTGGCCAGCGAGCGTTACATGATCTCGTTTTACCGNNTGCTACGGACTGGAGACGGTGGCACTACGCTATTTCAATATTTTTGGTCCGTGGCAGGATCCGTCGTCTCCTTACTCGGGAGTGCTGGCGAAGTTCATCACGCAGATGCTCGCCGGGCAGCAGCCTACGATCTTTGGCGACGGCGAGCAGAGCCGGGATTTCACTTACATCGACAACGCCGTGGAGGCCAACCTGCTGGCCTGCAAAGCTCCCGCACAGCAAGTGGCTGGCAAGGTATTCAATGTGGCGACGGGGCGGCGGGTCACGCTCAATGAAACCTTCAAACTCCTGCAGACACTCACCTCGTACTCTGGTTCCCCGATCTATGGCGCGGAACGCGGCGGCGACATCAAGCACTCGCTGGCCGACATTTCCTCCGCTGAAGAGCACCTCGGGTATAAACCCAAGGTGAATTTTGAAGATGGCTTGCGGCAGACGGTTGACTGGTATCGAAGCTAAGTGTAGAGACGTTGCTTGCAACGTCTTGCCGGCGCCGGTAGAGACGTAGCAAGCTACGTCTCTACAGCTTGATGTTTGGCAGCCCGAAGCCCGCATTACGTTGGTGATCTACGTCGGGATTACCGAGGTGGGTAAAGTGAAGACATGACACTTTCATCTATGGTCGTTTCGCGTGATTGGCAGGAAGTCAGCGTTCTGGAATGCATTCTTGGCGGCTTGCACATGGATGTTGNNGTTGACTGTGACCTGAATGGCACAGGTCAGTTTTTTCGCGAATTGCAAAGGGAAGCTCCGCGCGCGAGTACCGTGCCGCTGGTGATTATGGGCGGCCCGCACGGAAAGCACGACATGGAGGGAACCGGCGCAATGTTTGCCTTCGATAAGCCGATTTCCGTGGAGCAGGCGGTACGCACGCTCTCCGCCGCGCGCAACATGATTCTTGACGGACGCTTACGTTATCACCGGGCCGGGCTGGAAGCGCCCGTGACTCTGACTGGCCCCCATCAGAAGCGGGCGGGAGGGAAGCTCATCAATCTCAGCCAGGGCGGGCTGCAGGTGCGCATGGAGAATGGATTCGACGCGAGTGAGGCTTCGCGTGTGGCCTTCGCGCTGCCCGGAACAAAGTGCGGAATGAAGGCCGAGGTGGAAGTGGCTTGGTCCGACAACCGCGGAAATCTTGGCATCCGCTTTTTGAATATGACGTCGGAGATGAAACACACGTTGCGGGTTTGGCTGGCGCAGCAGTATTTTGCGCACTAGGGAGAAGCGGTTCCCGGTTCTCAGTTCTCGGTTTCTAGTTTTCAGGGTCGAGGCTCGTCTAGCGGATGCGGACGGCGTCTTCACTTTCTTCTTTCTCTTCAACATTGGATACTGCTTGTGCCAGGCGGGCGCCCAGGCTTGGTCCTCCAAAGACAGCAAATACGGCCCAGTAGGCAGCGGCGACGAAAACCGCGGCCACCGAGGCGGTTCCCAGAGTAAGGGGCCAAGGCGGAAGTTCGTGGGCGATGGAGAGAAAAATCAGGGCGAACAGGAGCAGGGCTGCGATCACGACAAGACTATCCACCAACCACGAGAGGGCACGGCCTGAGAGCGGCTGGGAGAGCCAGTTCAGTTGGGCATAGGGTTCGCCGGCATCATCCGCAAGATGATCCTGAAGATGATCCGCCAGATNNTTCAGAACTGGTGCGTTCAGAACTGGTGCCTCGTCCCGACCGGTAAAGCCTGGCTCCAGCCGGATCGCCGGGCGGGGCGCAGCGGAGAGAGTCAGCCCGTCGTTTTCCTCCACAGCATTTTCTTCACGAACCTTTCCCTCCCGGGCCATCGAGACGACAGCAGACCCGAAGATGGAGCGGGGATGGGCGGCCTCGCGGGCGATGGCATCTAGAAGGTTGGAAAAGATCCACTCGTCGATGTGTCGACGGGTGTTTGCAGGCAAGTCCACGAAACGAATGCCGCACTGTCCCGAGCGGCTGGCCCAACTGACCTCACCGCTTGTTTCTACGCGCAAGCGAGGGAATCTCAACTCAAAGCGGAGACGGACGCGCTGCTGCGGGCGCAGGGCGCCGACGGCCTGCACGGCCACACCCTCGTGATTGAGGTTGCGGATGATTCCACCGTTGGCATCGTCCAGGGTGACATAGGTCAACGTGCGCAGTTCATGCCGGTACTGGGTGCGCGCTTTCCGCTCGGGAAAAGAGACTGCCTGCATACTCTCCCAGGAATGGCTCGGACAGGGTTTGTTTGGTCAAATTCTAGAGTCTGGCAGACACGGGCTGCGAGTAACTGGATTGGTTCGGGGAGGGGCAGAGGTCTGAGTCGCGGACTCAGGGGCTATTTCTGTTCCTTCAGCTTCTTCAGCATGTCGATCCTGTCATAAACATTCCAGGACGTTGGGTAATCTTCGACATTGCGACTGAAGACCCGGATAGCGTCTTCTCTCCGTTGGAAACTGGGGGTTTGCCTCTTACTAAAGACCATGGCCAATCGGTCAGTGCCACATCATTGCAACGGGGGAAAAACCCCGTTAACTTACAGTTAAATCCGGCACAAAACCCAAGCGGGCGAGACCTGCAGCCGGGTGCGTGGGCGACGCAGCTACACGAAGTAGTTAATTGACAGGGGCTCCGCTGGGTGGCCAACTCGAAGTAAGGAGATTGACTGGCCAGGAATTGAATGGCAACGACTCCCACCAAACCGACCATCGAAGTTGGCGCCGGGCTGGCCGCTGCGCGAGTGCCGTCATGGCCGCTGGAGCGAGGTGCGTTTGCACCGGTGCAAGGCGCTTCTTATGAAGGCGCTTTCCGTGAAGCAGCTTCTCATGAGACTCGGGAGTTGCGGCCCTCGGGACGCGACGCCCTGCAGGCGCTTTTGGCATTCTCGGCGCTGCATCAGCAGGTGCGGCGGCGGCGGGCGCTGGCTGCGCGGCGCAATGGATTTGAAACGATTGCGCGTGCGCCTGAGTTCGAGGCGGAAGAGCAATTCGTTCTGGACGAGGTGCTGCAGTTAGTAGCGGAACGAGCCATCGCCATCACGGGAGCGGATGGATTGGGAATCGCCCTGGCGGAGAACAATGAGATTGTCTTGCGGGCTTCGGCAGGCGCGATCAAGCCCGATTTGGGCCAGCGAATCCAGCGGGACTCCGCTTTCTCGGGAGCATGTTTCCGCACGGCGCAGATTATCCGGTGCGACGATACGGAGACCGATGATCGCGTAAACCTTTACGCGTGCCGGCAACTGGGCGCGCGGTCCATGGTGGCGGTTCCCCTGTGCGGTCGGCGGCGCGTAATCGGACTGCTGGAAGCGTTCTCGGCAGAGCCGTTCGGATTCAACGACAGCGACGTGAGCAGCCTCGCACTGCTGGCTGAATTGATTGTCGGGGCTCTCAAACCTGAGGACGAAGAACTCTTCGCGGAATCGGCGCAAGTAGCCGAGGCGGAATTAGCTGCGCCGGCGATTTCGACGCAAGCGGCTCTGCCGTTTGAAGAACCTGGTTCGNNGGAGCACGCAACCGAAGACGCGATTGCCCCCGAAGCCGCGTGCGAGCCTGAGCATTCCGCAGGTCACCATCCGGGAATCGTGCTGGTGTTGGTGCTGGTAGTGGTCAGTGTGCTGCTCGCCGCGGGGCTGTGGTGGAAGCTGAAAAATGCGCAGCTCGGCAAGGTATTGGTGCAGCCTGAGCAGAAGATCACGAAACCGGTAGCCGCGACAAAGCAGCCGGCACTTTCAGCCAAGACAACTTCGGTTACTCCATCTTCGGTTACTCCATCTTCGGTTAACTCACCGAGCACCAGCCTGGATGGGCAAATGAGTTCAGCGGCTGAAACCGGCAGTGGAAGCGTTACGCCGCAGGAACGGTCGAAGCTGCCGCGCATCACCGGAATCCGGCATTGGTCTTCCGCCGATTCCAGCACAGTCGTGCTCGACCTGGAAGATCAGGTGCAGTATGAGGCGCATCGCATGGCCTCTCCCGATCGCATTTATTTTGATCTGCACGATACCTCGATGACTCCTGCAATTGAAGGGAAGACCATCGAGGTCGGCGACGCGCTGCTGACGCGGCTTCAGATGTCGCAGCCAGTCTCGGGTTTGACGCGTGTGGTGCTGGAGACGAAAGGCAAACCGAACTTTGCCGTCAGCCTGGAGCCGAATCCCTACCGTCTGGTGATGCAGGTGCAGAATGTGGGCGCGGACCCCAAGGCTCAGGTGAATCTTTCCCGGGGAACCGCGGGCGCGGAGAAGCTGGCCATCGTGGTTCCCGCACCCACGCGCGAAGACTTGCAACTGCGGGCGCGAGTGCCGAAGATGCGCATCGTGGTGGACGCGGGTCACGGCGGCTTGGATTTGGGAACCGTGGGCCGGGGGGGATTGCTGGAAAAAGACGTGGTGTTGGAGATTGCCCAGAGACTGGGCAAACTGCTGGAGAGCCATCTGGGCGCGGACGTGATTCTGACGCGAAAAGACGACAATTACATTCCCCTCGACGAGCGGGCTGGGATGGCGAATCAGTCGCAGGCGGATTTGTTTGTCTCGGTCCATGCGAACTATAGCGATTTGCCTTCGGCACGCGGCGTAGAAACTTACTACACGAACTTCTTCTCGGCGCCCAACGCCAAAGACAAAGATTTTGAGACTCGGGATTCAGATCACGGCAAGAGCGCAAGTGCTGCGGTGTTGTCGCCGGCTGAACTCCACGAAAAGATTGAAGAGTCGCGGCGGCTGGCGGCCAGCGTGCAACGATCGCTTTACGGGACTTTGTCGGTGCAAAATCCCGGACTGCGCGATCGGGGCGTGAAAGAGGCGTCTTACGTGGTGCTTACGGAAACCGCGATGCCCGGGATTCTGGCGGAGGTTTCATTCGTAAGCAGCCCCACGGATGAGCAGAAGCTGCGCAGCGACGGCTACCGCGAGCAGATCGCGGAAGCGCTGTACAAGGGCATTGCGCGATATGCGGCTGGATCGCGTGGCGTTAAAGTCGCTGCGCGCTAGTTTCCGGTTTCTAGTTTCCGGTAACCGCCTGGGCAGTTCCGGAACTCGGGAACTTCCTTCTAGCCGGGCTTCGCTGTTGCCTCTCTCCCGTTCTCCAGCAGCCAGTTTCGGACGACGCCCTCCACGTTCATCCGAGTCTCCTCCAGGCTCAGGTGCTTTACTGGAGCTGGCGCTTTCTTTACGGCCACGGCGGCCACTTGCGCCGCGGCGACCGGCGCTTGCTTTTCCGCTTCGTCTTCTATTTCATTCCCGGTTTCGTCCGCTTCTTCCGCTTCCTCCTCTTCCGGCTCTTCAAAATCTTCTTCGCACCACTGCGGCCCGCCGAGGTCGGTGCGATGCACGTCGTCGCGGTTGATCACCACTTCGGTGACGTCATCCGCTTCGAAGTCCGCGTTGCGCAGGTTGATGCTGGCGGTTTGCAGCGCGTAGAGCATCAGGCCGGCCGTGCGGTGGTCCATGCGCCCGGAGCCGAGCATCTGGATCGTCTTCATCAGCGCCACCTGTACCGAGTTTGCGTCTTCGAGCAGCGGCAAATCGAACCTGCGCTGCGCCGACATGTCCTTCGCAATCTTCGCCCGCTCGCGCCGGATGCGCTCATGAAAAAAGCACTGCCGCCGCCAACGCAACGCGGGAGATCCGCACTGCGTCCCATTCATCTTTATGTGCTGACATCGTGGAACATTGTCCATCCCCATAATTGTTTTCTCTCGCATCCTTCAGTTTGGTTTTGCCGGGACGAAATTTGCAGGGTATCCCCACCCCCTCGATCTCTGGAATCATCAGGTTACGGTGGAATTCCCCCGCAAAATCTAGGCGGCAAAGAAGTTAGGTACTAAAATCTTTGAAACAAACGACTTAGGGGCGATGATTTGGCCTTTTGCCGATTGTCACTGCCTCAGTCATGATTACGCGAGTTGTGGGCTGTGGACAAGGTTAGATGTCACATGAGGAGGCTGTGGAACGGTGTGGAAAAGTGCAGGGCGCAATTCACAGGTAATTTCTTTCGGACGTCGGCGAACTGCAATTAAAAAGGTTGCGGCGTGGGTGAGGTTCCCAAGTCTCGCAAAGGCGGCGAGACCTAAGGCACCCGGCCCATTTACCTGCATCCGGAGGACGACTTTACGGTCGGTGGGACGGTAGTCGACGTTATCAAGAAGCCGACTCAACCGTAATGCTGCGTTGCTAACTCGTGCCGTCCCTCCGGGACTCGGTTCCCTTTTATTGGCCTTACCCCGGACTTACGTCCGGGGCTGTCATATGCCGCCCCTTTTGGGGCTGAGATCTGGTGGTTCGTTCTGCGTCTTTCGCTTGGGCTGGGCCGCCGCGGACTTTATTTCAGTGCAGAATCCACTTGCGGACACGAAGTCAAAATCCCCACTCTAGTCGCAAAAAAACGCGACTAGAGTGGGGCACCCTCGGGTCTCTTTCATGTGGAATCGGTTCGCTGCCGGGAGGCTATTTGAACGGGTTCACGATTTGCAGGCTGTCGATATCGCGGGTGTGCTGCATGTCTTCCGAGAAAAGCACGGTGCAGCCGGACTGTTTGGCGGAACGGATGACGAGGGCGTCCCAGAAGGAAAGGGTGTGGAGGCGGTGCAGGTCGATGGCGGCTAGAATGTCCGCAACCTCGGGAGCGGCGACGTCGAATTCGGCGAGCAGTTCAACCTTGCGGCGAGCGATCCGCACATCCACGTGCAGTTTTCGCGTGACCGTGACGAAATATTCCTGGAGTACTTGCAGCGACACGACTCCCGTNNGCCGCCTTATCGTCTGCATAGACGAGGACGTTGGTGTCGAAGAAACTACGAGCGGGCATTATCTTTGTCTTGTCGAGAATGAATCTCGTCTCGATTGAAGCGCCAACCGCGGGAGTGGCCCTGGCCTGAGAGCCGCTTGAATTCCTTGATGCTGCGCTCGGGATCGTCCCCGCCGGCAACCGTTTGCAGGTAGTCGCGGACCAGCTGGTTGAGGCTCTTGCCGAGAGCTTCNNTGCACAGTATATGTGGACACGTATTATGTGTCAATTCTGAAGTGCCGTCTCTACGGTACCCGTGGATGCAGCCGAGTGAAGGCAGGGATGCTTCGACTCCGCAGTGAAGATCGCTTCGCTCTCCTCACCACTCCGCTCAGCATGACACTCGCCATTGTGCGCTCACTGCGCAGGGTCGGCGTTCTTTAGCGCTTCGTCGAAAGGCAGGACAGGACGAGAACCGCCCTGCACGATGCGCCAGCCGTCGTCATACTCGCGAAACCTTGCCGTGGACCGGTAGTGGACGCCGCTGGAATAAAGGGCCGCGCCAACCTCGTTCACGGGAGTCCATCTCCAGGTAAATTCGACGTCGGCAACATTGCCCTGCCGGGCGATGCCGGTGATGGCGACCAGTTCGCGTTTTGCGGCGGGGATGGTGAACGATTGTTTTTCAGCAGCGCCGGGAGGGATGAGAGTTTGAAAGGTATCCACGCCTGAGGGTGTGAGTGTGACATCCCAGCAGGGCGACGGAGCCAGAGCTGGAGGGCAGGTGGCCTTGGTGGCGGAAATCCAGCCGTGATGCTGGAGCACGAGATNNTCCCCGGCAAGACGGCGAGTGAGAAACTCGCGGGGAGAGCAGGACGACAGGAGAAGCAAGCACACGATGCACAGAGCGAGGATGGATGGTTTCCGCATGAATAAGGTGGCGAGCCAAACGCGCGATTAATGCGTCGCGCGGCTCGCTCGGGTCCTTCGTTCGCGCAAAGAACGCGCTCTTTCAGGATGACATTCCTACCGGATTGTAAACAAAAACGATCTCTCGCGGGGTAAGAAAGGGCGAGAGGCGATCTGACCTTCGAAGCGGGCTGACCAGCGGCCGGGAATCGCGGTTGCACATTGAGGACAATGGCCATCCGGCGTGAGGCGGTAGTTCCTAATCAGGTAGCCGTGGCGCTCGATCAAAATTTCACTGCACTGCGGACAGCGCGTATGTTCCCAGGGACCGACCATGCCGGGAAGGTTGCCGGCGTAGATGTAGCGAAGCCCGGACTGACGGCCGATTTCGACGGCGCGCAGCAGGTCTTCGGGGCGCGTGTCGCGGGGATTGGTCATTTTGTAGTCGCCGTGGAAGGCGGTTACGTGCCACGGAATGTTGGGCGAGATGCCTGCCAGGAATTCGGTTAGGCGGCGGAGTTCGTCGGGGGAATCGTTGAAGCCGGGGATGAGAAGCGTGACGATCTCAAGCCAGAGCCCCATCTGGTGGATGCGGCGGATGCTATCGAGGATGGGGCCGATGCGGCCGCCGAGTTCGTGGTAGTGACGGTCGTCAAAGCTTTTGAGATCGACTTTGTACAGATCGAGCCACGGGCGCAGATATTCAAGAACCTGCGGAGTGCCGTTGCCGTTGGAGACGAAGCCGGTGATGAGTCCGGCGGCTTTGGCTTCTTTGAAGACGGCTACCGCCCATTCGCTGGTGATGAGAGGCTCGTTGTAGGTGCTGACGAGAATTTTCGCGCCCTGGGCGATCGCGTCTCGCACCAGAAGTTTGGGCGAGGCTTCGAGCGGAGGCGAGACGGCGCTGGGATCGCGCAGAGCCTGCGATGTAACCCAGTTCTGGCAATAGGCGCAGTGGAGATCGCAGCCCAGCATGCCGAAGCTGTAGGCGAGAGCGCCGGGATGGGCATGAAAAAATGGTTTCTTTTCGACCGGGTCGCACTGGGTGCCGGCGGTGTATCCCCAGGGGACGTACAGAGTGCCGCCGCGATTGTAGCGGACTTTGCACACTCCCGGCTGGCCTTCGGGGATGGGGCAGCAATGTCCGCAAGCGAAGCAGCGCACGCGGCGGTTGTCGAGTTTCTCGTAAAGACCGGGATCGGCTTCGCGGACTCGCGCGTCGAGAACACTGCGGAGGGTGGGCACGGACGACCTCTGCTGCTATTCTAACGCCGCGGAAGCGGGGCAGGCTTCGGGCTTCCGGCTTCGG
>PLKR01000232.1:9805-10828 GCA_003140655.1 Acidobacteriaceae bacterium
TTCCTAGCGGCCGGGACTTGGCTTGGAGTGCGACTCGTGCTGCCGGTACCAGATCTCAGCTTGCTGTTCGATGGTTGCGGCCTGAGCACGAGTCATTCCGCTGGCGAGAACTTTGGCGAGATCCTTGCTGCTTTCCTGGCCGCCGGCGCGGGCCAGCACCGTCCAGAAGTACGCCTTGTTCGGATCCTTAGGCAAACCATGATGCCCACCCCAGTAGAGCAGGCCCAACTTGTATTGGGCAGACACGCTGCCATGCTCGGCTGCTTTGGTAAACCAACCGGCTGCCTCACGGTCGTCTGGTTTGATTGCCTGTTTCTCATCGCCTTGGGCGTAGAGAAGGCCTAGAGCATTTTCGGCGGTGGGGTCGCCTCGTCCAGCTAGCTCCCGGAGTTGTTCGATGTTGGCAGGCTCAACCGGATCCGCTGGGACTGATTTTGAAGGCTCGACCGGCGGTTGCGACGACGCCAGAACCGTATGCTCCCCAATGCGCTCGCGAGCGTGGAGCTTTGCCTGAATCCAAGGTTGGATCCATGGCGCGAGAATGAAGCCGAGCGCCAGCGCGATGGTGGCGGCGGCACCGACAAGCAAGTAAAGGCGAGAGCGAGGCATGCGAATACTACCGGCTTTGTCTGCGTCGCCGGACAGGTCTTTCTTGTCTGCCGCTTCTTTGGGCCTTTCTTCGGGCTCGTAAGCAAAGAGAACGCTGCCAGGCGCCGCGGTAAAAGGTCTCGGAGAAGGCGGAGGTGGAGGGGAAGGGTCGGGTGCCTGCGGGACGCGATTGACTGCGGCAAGAATGGTCTCAGCGAAACGCTGCAGCACCGCGCCGTCATGCTCATCGAACGCGCTGGGTTGGGCGGAAAACACTTCGAGCAGGCCAATCACCTTTTCCTCGGAGCGTACCGGAGCCGCGAGCATGGAGCGAATGCCAAGATCGCGACAACTCTGGCGATCCACGCGTTCGTCGGCCTCGGTGTCGTCACAGCGCAACATGCTTCCGGTGCGCACGCATTCGCCGGAAAAACC
>PLKR01000232.1:10876-12061 GCA_003140655.1 Acidobacteriaceae bacterium
AGGGCAATCGCCGCTCCGGAAGCCCGAAGCAGAGACTGAGACCGGGAAGCAACCAGGGACAGAACCGCTTCGATATCGGACCCAAGGGACTCAGCTTCTCTCTGCACCGCAGACGCGGCAGTGAGCGTGTCAGCATAGCTCGGCCGGAGTAGGGAATGCTCTGGCTCGAATGAGGGGAGCGCAGCGGAAGAGGCGGCATCGGCAGCCGCAGCCATCGCATTGAGAAATAGCCACTCGCGCAAGCGGCGCAGAGCGGATTCCGGCAGAGGCGCAAGGCCGAGCCCGACACGTCCGGCTGAGTCGGACCAGACCACCCGCGCAGTGGCGGAAATCTGTCCACTGGCTTCCGCTAGATCCAGACACAACTCCACTTGCTGGTCGATTTCCATTGGCGATGTGCATTGCACCGCCACGCCGACCTCACTGATGTCGAGGACCTCGTAGAGATCGAGCATTTCGCTCTTGGAGGCGCCGCTGAAACTCGCATAAGCTGGCGCGTGCACTTTCTGACGCACACGACGGCGGCGGTTAAGGGAAGCGGGTCGAGAAGCCTGGACGGTGGCTGACATGGGGAACCGGGGTCGAACTCTCTTGTTTGACATCTTAACCCGAATTCAGGGAAAAGTAAGCAGAAAGAAGTTCATGAACTACATCCAACGATCTCTGGCAACCCTAGCAGATGAAAGCCCAATCTAATCTCCAGGGCCAATCGGAACAGAGGTAGTCCATGTCGCATCTGCAGGCGTATTCCATCAAGTCGAGGCTAGCCCTGGGGGCTACGGTGCTCGTAATCCTGGCCACCGCTTTGCCGGCGTGGGCGTCTTTGGGTGGAGACGCCGCCTCGATCCAGGCGGACCAACTCCACATGCAAGGAAGCCGAACAACCAAGGCGGCGGACGCCTATACGGTGCATGAGATTCAAGCTGCCACCGGCACGGTGGTGAGGGAGTATCTCTCGCCTGAGGGGAAGGTATTTGCCTTAGCCTGGAACGGGCCGCGACTGCCCGACTTGCGGCAAGTGCTGGGCAGCTATTTCGAGCAATATCGAGCTGCGGTGCAGTCACAGAGCGGCCCGCGTATGGCACGCAGACCGGTCATGATCAATCAGCCGGGATTGGTCGTACAAATCGGTGGACACGTTGGGGCATTTTCCGGCAGAGCTTATGTCCCGGAGATGCTGCCGTC
>PLKR01000232.1:12082-12495 GCA_003140655.1 Acidobacteriaceae bacterium
ACGGTCTGCGTTCCGGGAACGTCGAATTGTCAAACCATCGACGATGTATTGGTTGATACCGGCTCTTTCGGCCTGAGAATCCTGTCTTCCGCGCTGACTACGGTTTCGCTGCCGCAGCAGAAAGCTTCAGATGGCAATCCGGTCGCTGAATGTCTTACGTTTCTGGCCTCTTATACCTGGGGTCCGGTGCAAACGGCGGATGTGCAGATTGCGGGCGAGAAGGCGAGTTCCGTGCCTATCCAGGTGCTGAGCGACACAGACTTTACAGCTCCAAGCACTTGCACAAGTTCAGGATTCCAATCCGCTGACACGCTTGACACATTGGGCGCAAACGGCATTCTGGGAGTCGGTCTCGCGGCGCAAGATTGCGCCAACCCCTGCCCAGCAGACGCAGACCAGTATTATGAATGCCC
>PLKR01000232.1:12549-17780 GCA_003140655.1 Acidobacteriaceae bacterium
GCGCCAGAGGGAAGCTTCACGACCAGTTACAACGGCCAGTCTTATCCCGGGAGTTTCCTTGACAGCGGTTCGAATGGTTATTTTTTCCTGGACAGCAGCCTCACAGGGTTGACGAGCTGTGCGAATAACTCGGATGAGGCGGGATTTTATTGCAGCAGTCAGAATTTCACGGCAACCAATCAAGGAGGTAACGCGGCCAGCGGCGCCGTCAAGTTCAGCATCACAAGTGCCGCGACCTTGTTTGCGAACCCAGGCAATTTTGCACTCGGCGATCTCGGTGGCACATCCTCGAACTCGGCACCGTTCTACTTTGATTGGGGGCTTCCTTTCTTCTTCGGCCGGAATGTATTCGTTGCGATTGTGGGTGCGAGCACACCGGGTGGCGCGGGGCCGTATTGGGCGTACTAGAACCGCGTCTTTCTTCTGTTCTCTGGGATCGGATCTGAATTCTAAAGAGGGAGCGGCTCAGTTTGCCCGCCCCCGACGAGAGCCAGTCGAGCTTCGCTCGACCGGACAGCCGAGGGCGGCTGTCCCCACATAGCCTTCTCTGACCCTTAACCGGGCAGGCGTGAGAGGCGGGCGTGGTGCAGGCTGGAGATCCGCGAGATGGCGGCGACCATCATGCTGGAAAGCAGTTGCATGGTCGCTACGTCCCGTTCGTCGAACGCGCTCGGCGACGATGACAGCACTTCGAACACGCCCAGAGTCCTGCGATAGTAGCGGAGCGGAGAGACTAGAATTGACCGGACCCCCAGGCGGCGGCAACTCGCCAGATCCACGCGCGGGTTGCGCTCGGCGTCATGGCAAAGCATGATTTCGCCGGTTCGCACGGCTTCGGCGGAGATGCCGGCATCGGTTTGCAAACGGACACCCAAGTCGGGTGCGGTCCGGCCGGCGCGGGCGCGGCAGACGATCTCTTCGCCGGCGCGCAGGGCAATGGCGGCGCCGGTAGCGCCTGTGAGATGCTGGGCACGCTCGGTGATGGCGCTGATGGCTGGTTCAAGATCGAGTTCGGCGGCGTGAATATCGACCTCTTCTCCAGGATGCACCATACGAAAACCGGAGACAGGATGGGCCGCGTTGGCGACGCGAAGCTGGCTGCGAAGAGCGAGCATCGGCACGCGAGTGGGATGGTCCGCAACGTTGAGAAAATCGGGATCGGGAACAGTTCGCAGCAGGTCGCGGACCAGACTGTCGAGTTCAGAATCCGTGATGAGATGAGCCGTCTGCTGTTGGCGAAGGGTTCCGCCCAAAACACGGGAAAGGCTGAGCAGCGAAGGGCTGCCACAGGCCAGACAATAGGGCCTGCTGTTGGTGCTGATCAGCTCGCACTGGACGCAAAACGCAGCCGATTGAAGAGGAACAAAATTAACGTCTTTGAAAGTCGTGCCATAAACCGTCTTGCTAAACATGCTTGCCTTTCCCGCCAACATCAAGAGAAGAATCAAGATAAATAGAGATGGCGGGGTTAGACAGTGGCCGCAATGGTACCTCGATGTGGAAAAGTAGGAGATTCGGGATTGAGGGAACGTCTGGCGGGGGTGCGGGCCGTTTGCGAGTGTGCAAGAAGTTGCACCCCCTCATTTGGCCTGAGATGCCCGTCCGGCGGGGGGTTTGACGAGCTGTTTTTTCGGTCGGGCTATTGATTTTGGGGATAGTGTTGAGTTAGAATCACCGCACGTTCGAAGCCGCAAGCTTTGAGCGACTGGAGGAAGAATATGCAGTGGACAGCACCGGCTTTTGAAGAAGTTTGCTTGAATTGCGANNATCAACTCTTACGTCAGCGCGAAGCTCTAACCGTCAGCCCTCCCTACCCTTCTTGAAGTTGGAGCCACGCGCTGGCAGGCGTGTGCCACCTCAGAACTTTCCCGCCTTCCGTAAGTGATGCCGCGCGTTTGCTCGGAACGTTTGCTCGGAACCGCTAGCCCGCCTGTGCAGCAACAAATCCGTGATCATCCTGACTCGCGCGGGGAATGACTTGCCCTAAGGCTTTGCGACGTGACCGGCCATTCGCGCATTTTCTGCACGTAGGTTCGTCCATCTTAGCTCCCTTCTTCATTTGCCTCCGTCCATCGCTTTCTTGTTTCGATACCGCTCTTTCATGCGGGCAAGGCAACGCGCCCGATTCTTGGCGTACCAGCGGGCGAAGCGCCGCTTGTAGCTGGCCTTCGCCCTTGGCGAGTTGGGATCTTTAAACGGCATCTCACAGTGCGGCGTATAATGCGCGCCAAAATACAAACGGCCCGAGTAAAATCGGGCGGTCAATAGAGGAACCTGAGATCAGGAAAGTGATGAGCGCCCCGCCACGAGGAGCTCAATATCGGCCATGTTCCTGCCGCTTTCGAGCCTCTGCAATGAGCTCGGAGCAGTTCTTGACCTCCTGACTCTTTGGTGCTGCTTTGGCCCGTACCCAAGCTTCGGCCTGATCAGGGGTGACGAAGGTCGCCTTCGGCCGAATATATTGTTGTTTCTTCTTGGATGGGCGACCGCCATTTGCGCCGTTTGCATTTGCCCCGCTGAATTGCATATGTCGAATCCTTTTACACGATCACGCGACAGCCATAGATATTGCAACGTCCACGCCACGAATCCTTGCTAAGATCCAGGCCTCCTGAAATCTTGTTCATTGTTTGGCAGTTTGCTCGAGATCGTTCTTCAGCACACTGATCTGTACGCGTGTACCGATCGTGCTCTTGGCCGCAGAAGCGTTGCCCATCCCAATCACGTAGATGCGGTAAGCCGGGATCTCGTAATTCAAAACCAGGTAACGTACTACCGAGTCCGCCATCTTCCGGGAGTTGGCAATCGCGGCCTGGCCCTGACCCGAAGAAAAGCCCTCTACTTCGATGATGTAACCGTGCTGATTCTTCACCTGGGCAGCCATTTCGCCGAGCGCATCCTCGGCCTGCTTGCTCAACCGGGTCTGGCCAGGGCGAAAACGAATCTCGGTCTGCGGACCGGACTTGTACTGATCAATGTTTCCGACTTCTGTTTCGACCGTGGCGAGGCGCGTGTCAAGGGCGGTCGCCGTCTGATGGGCCATCTGAGCCTTGTTGGCAGCGTCCGACGCATGCGCATCGGCTAGATTGACCTTTTCGGAAGCCAGCTGAATGCCTTGCTGGGCGCGGGCATCCACGTCCCTGATCATTTTGCTGTTAGACGCAGTGATCTCATCGAGTTCGTTGACCCGGTCCCGGATGGGCTGAACATGCCGCTTTACATACGCCTTGCTGGCAAAGGGATGCAAGACGAGCGCTCCCAAGCTGGGCTCATCGCCGTCCCAGAAGTCCTGACTGGAGGCAGGCTGCAGCGAAGCGGGAGCGGTTTGATCCGCAGATGCTGCTGGCTGCACGCTTGAATTTGAGTTGGTTTGTTGCGCTAACGCGGGAAGCGCAAGTCCTGTGGACAAGAGCAGCGTTATGAATGTGCGATTCTTCATATCATCTTCCTTCCGAGGTGGGGAGCCTGAGGACCCCACTCCAATCTGATGGCCAGTGCTGGCGGCACATGGCTAAGAAGCCGGAAACATCAAATCCGGAAACGAGGTCTTCTTCGTTGTCACGGACACGATGCCAAATTGCCGGAAGCTTAGATCTTTAGTGACAATGACATTGTAGCGCCAAAGCGGAGGGAGACGGTCAAGAAATCGCTCGCGTGTTCTTTCCCCGCTGGTCGTCCATGATGTGTTTGAGGATGCGCGAACTCAGTCCCAGATGGCTCGCGATCTTTGGAAGTCCGATCCAAAAAATACCTACACGCCTATATCGTCTATTTGACAACCTGACTACTTCTGCCCCGAAGAATCACCAGCAGCAAGCGAATCGCTTGCGCGGTGACGTTGCAGACGTCGGCAGCGGTCATGTTGTCTGGTGCCTGCAAATCAACCACAGGGAGCGGTCAACTGGCCTGGGCTGCCATAAAGTCCGTACTGGCAGTCGCTTCGGGGACCACAACCTCGTTGGAGGTTAGAGCACGATCCAGCGCGTCGGCAAGGACGACGGGGAAAACCGAGATCAAGAGATTGGTGTCCACGAGTAGAGGGTGGTCCGTATAAACTCGGTAGATTTTCATCGAGCCGCGCCATCGATTGGAGGTGGTCACCAGCTCCAGCCCAAGATTCCAGGTTGCCCAGCCGTCGCGAAACCTCGCAACGCCGGGCTTGCTCCATTCGAAACGTAAACCTTCTCCCGGCCTCAGTCGCTGGCGTTTGCCGCTGATCGTTGGAGGTTCTTCCGCCTCGGCCTTGACCCTTAGTTCGAACCCGTCAAAATCATTGGTCGAAAAAACGGTCTCCAGAATGTGACATACCTGAACATAATCGCTAGTGCCTTTCAAGTCTTCAGTGGCCCGACGAATAGCAAGATCGTTGATGAAGATCTGGCGCTGTCCGAGGGTCCGCTGCGCTACTCGACCCAACTCACCAAACTCCAGGTAGCCGAGGTGTTGTACTCCGACCCAGATGCCGGTCCCAAGTACGGCGAGCACTAGGCCGATGGAACCGCCCGAAGGCCACAGCAGGAACAAGCTCAGGAGGGCAAAGATTGCGCAGACTCCGTAAAGCAGGATCACAACTTGTCGGTGCGTCATACCGTGTTGCAGAAGCTTGTGGTGGATATGCTCACGGTCACCGGTAAATATTGGGCGGCCACTGATCACGCGCCGGAAAACGGAAAGCGATGTTTCCAGAATCGGCAGGCCGAGGGAAACGACGGGAATGGCTACGGCAACGACCGTGGGCGCCTTCTCGGNNTGCCTGCCAATGCCAAGGCACTGAGCATGAATCCGATGAACAAGCTCCCGCAGTCACCGAGAAAGATCGTCGCCGGATTGAAATTGAAACGCAGAAAACCAACAATTGCTCCGGCCAGGGCTATGGTCAGGAGCGACACGAGTGATGAACCACAGAAGGTTGCCACCACAAAAACAACGAGGGTCGAAAACAGCGCAGAACCGGCGGCCAGCCCGTCCAGACCATCGATCAGATTGAATGCATTGGTAATCCCAATGACCCACAGAACGGTAATGGGAAGTCCGATGGGCCAGGCCAAATGCCACGCACCAAACAACCGCGGCAGGTTGAGAATCCTCAACCCGCCAGCAAACAGCATGATGGCAGCAACAGCTTGAACCGCAAACTTCGTGTACGGACCGACAGAATGGATATCGTCGTAGAGGCCGAGCAGGAAAATAAGAGTCCCAGGCACAAGGATTATCAAAAGAGTCCGAATTGA
>PLKR01000562.1 GCA_003140655.1 Acidobacteriaceae bacterium
CAAGTGGATGGCTTGGCCCATCGTACGCGGAGTAATGACCCTAGGCTACGCCATGTCCCTCGGCTACCGAGCGCTGCGTTTCTCCGCCAACGTGGCTATCGAAGACGTGATGGGAAGCAGCGATGAACAGGTGGCGATGGCCGCCTCGGCCGTCCCGCTGAAGCGAAGCGAAGCGGAACCTGCCACGACCGAATCGGCTAAGACGCAGTCCCGCGAAAAAGCCGCGACCATCAGCGGATGGCTGGCAGCAGTCAACGTAATCATCTCTGTGGCCTTCTTCATCTTCATGTACAAGTACCTGCCGCTGTTGGCGGCCACGGAACTCAAGAAGGCCAATCCGGCGCTGGGCGGCCAGATCATCTTCAACCTGGTCGACGGCGCGATACGCTTGATCCTGTTCCTGCTGTTCATCTGGGGAGTTTCGCTGTTCCCCGACATTCGCCGCGTCTACCAGTATCATGGCGCCGAGCACAAAACCGTATTTGCCTTCGAGAACGGCGATCCGCTTGAAATCGCAGCAGTGCAGAAGTATTCGACCTTTCATCCCCGCTGCGGCACCAGCTTTCTGATGACCGTGATGCTGATCTCCATCGGCTTCTACATGCTGGTTCCGTTCACCACGTTCTGGGCGCGTTTCGCGTCGCGCATTGCGCTGCTCCCGTTGATCGCTGGAGTGTCCTACGAAATCATCCGCTTCGCCGCGAAGCATCGCGGCTCGCTCTTCGCGCTGATGACAGCTCCCGGCCTCTGGCTGCAGCGCATCACCACTCAGCCTCCGTCCGACGAGATGGCTCAGTGCGCCATTACCGCGCTTGACCAAGCCATGGCCCTCGAAAAAGAGCAGGGCGGCGAATTGGTGATTGCCTAGCGGCCCCGCCGCGAATACTTTCTTTCGTCCCTCAATCCACTAAAATGCCGTAGAGACGTAACTTGTTACGTCTCTCTCGCCCGCGGCAAGAACCGGGCAGGGAAGCCGAGACGTAGCAAGCTACGTCTCTACGAAAGATTCCGATGTTCGAAAGACTCGACCAAATCGAAGCCCGTTACGAAGAGCTAACCAGCGCTCTCGCTTCGCCGGATATCGTCAACGACTCGGCGAAATACCAGAAGACTGCCAAGGCACACAGTGAAGTCGCGCCCATCGTCGAGAAGTACCGCGAATTCAAAGATCTGACGCGCGGCATCGCCGAGAGCAAAGCCATGCTCGCCGACGAAAAAGATCCTGAGATGCGCGCCTACGCGCAGGAAGAACTCAACAAGCTGGAGCCGCGCGTCGCCGCTATTGAAGAAGAGTTGAAAGTCCTGCTGCTGCCCAAAGATCCGAACGACGAGAAAAACATCATCCTCGAAATCCGCGCCGGCACCGGCGGAGACGAAGCCACCCTGTTCGCCGCCGAAATCTTCCGCATGTACACCCGCTACGCCGAAAACCAGCGCTGGAAGGTCGAAATCCTATCTTCCTCGGAATCGTCGGCGGGAGGACTGAAAGAAGTCATCGCCATCATCGAAGGAAAACGCGTTTTTTCCCAGCTCAAGTATGAAAGCGGCACGCATCGCGTGCAACGCGTTCCCGCCACCGAGCAGCAGGGACGCGTCCACACCTCGGCCGTCACCGTCGCCGTGCTGCCCGAGGCCGAAGACGTGGACATCAAGATTGAAGCCAAGGATCTGCGCATCGATACTTTCTGCTCCTCGGGCCCCGGCGGCCAGTCGGTGAATACTACGTACTCCGCCGTGCGCATCACGCACATTCCTACGAACACGGTCGTGAGTTGCCAGGACGAGAAATCGCAGATCAAGAATCGCGAGAAGGGCATGCGCGTGCTGCGCTCCCGGCTCTATGAAATCGAAATGGAGAAACAGCAGCAGGCGCTGGCCAAGGAGCGCAAGGCCATGGTGGGTTCCGGTGACCGCAGCGAGAAGATTCGTACCTATAACTTCCCGCAGAACCGACTCACCGACCACCGCATCGGTTTCACGATCCATCAACTGGAACAGGTGATGGACGGCAAACTCCAGCCGCTGATCGAAGCCCTGACCACGCACTACCAGGGGGAAAAGCTGAAACAGGAAGCCGCCAGCGTGGTGTAATAGCTCACGTGGAAGCCGACCTCGATCCTCCTGCCCTCTGTGTCCCCTATGGTGGAATGGTCCTGTGGATCTAAAACAAGCCCTTACCTCCGCCATCGCCCGCCTCACCACGGAACAAGTTCCCTCCCCGCGCATGAACGCCGAACTGCTTCTGATGTTCACGCTGGGCTGCGACCGTGCCTACCTCCACGCGCATCCCGAGCGGGAACTCACAGTTGATGAGAAAACTCGTTACGACGCAGCACTCGCCAATCGCGCGCGCGGGGTTCCCGCGCAATACATCACTGGCCATCAGGAATTCTGGGGCGTTGATCTTATCGTTACGCCCGCCGTGCTGATTCCGCGTCCCGAGACTGAGCACGTAATAGAAACCGTGCTCGATTGTGTGGGGCGGGCGCCCTCGCCCGCCAGCCCTCTCCGAATTCTCGACGTCGGCACCGGCTCAGGCTGTATCGCGCTGTCGCTGGCCAAAGAATTGCCGCAAGCCGAAATCCACGCGACCGACATCTCGGCCGCCGCGCTCGAGGTCGCGCGCGCCAACGCCGCCCGCCATAAACTCGAGTCCCGCATCCAATTCCGCGAAGCCGACCTGCTCGCGGGCTTTGAGAACAACTCTTTCGATTTCATCGTTTCCAACCCGCCCTACGTCGGCGAATCGGAAGAAGATCAAGTCCAACTCGAAGTCCGCAAATTCGAGCCGCGCAACGCCGTCTTCGCCGGACCCACGGGAGTTGAGGCGATCGCGCGCCTGATTCCGCAAGCCTACTCTGCACTTAAACCCGGCGGCTGGCTGATCATGGAAATCAGCGGGACGATTGCTGAAGAAGTGAAGCATCTCCTGCGGGATTGGAACGAGGTTCGGATCAAGCCTGATCTGCAATCGATCCCGCGCGT
>PLKR01000275.1:0-13191 GCA_003140655.1 Acidobacteriaceae bacterium
GTTTTGTGCATGCCTTCCTCTCTGGCCGCGATTTGCACGGATGCCTGCTCGAAGGCAACGCCTGCGGCGCTCTATCGACGCTGCAGGTTGGAGGCACAGGCGGACAGCCTGACCTGACAAAGCTGGCGAAATTCCTGCGCCGCAACTAAATCGAAAATAAGAAATCCACAGGCTCCATGTGACATCTGACCTTGCACCCGCAATCCGAATCGCGCGATCATAGCCGAGGACGTGACGGTCGGGTGAACCCGAATCGCCCCCTCCTAAATGGTTTGTTTTCAAGATTTTGATATCTAAGTTCTTTGAAAACTAGATTTTACAAAGTCCGTTTCGCGAAACCCGCGCTGGACAAGGCTTTCAGAGGCATCGGAAGAAAAAATTTCGATCTGAGATCTGATGGTTTGCAAGGTCGTCCGATTCTGGCGACCTTGGCCAGGAAATTTATTTCATCCGCGCGGCTACTTCAGATTGGTGAGCTATCGAAGGCTTCGAATGCCTCGGACTCTTTCTCTTCAACGAAGCCGGGATGGCTTTGCAACAGCCGGGCGCAACGGTTCCAGCGCAGAATTGCGTCGTCGTTCCCCGTGGGACGAATCGCTTCGGCTTCCGCGAAGCAGTGCATCGCCTCCGCGAAAAGTGGGGCAAGAGTATGAGGCGTGCGCCCCACGCGCATTTGTGCTTTCGCCCGCCGTTCATGCAGCAAACCGGTGTAGTAGAGCCGTTCGTAACGCTCGGCGAGTCTCTGGAAGAGTTTTTCCACTTCTCCAGAGCGATCCGACGCGTCTCCACAGAACTGGTCGGTGATCGCCAGGCCCAACAGGCGAAGCGCCAGTTGGTGTTCGGGCTCGACTGCCAGGATGTCGCGGCAGATCGATTCAGCCTCTTCCGGTTCATTGAGCGAGCGGTAGAGTTCTACTTTTGAGATGGCTTCCGGAATACCGGCCTTCGAGATGGTCTTCAGCGTGAACTCCATGAGAACCTCCTTCAGCGTCAGCCAGATTCTTTGCTACCATACCTATTTTTCCCCGCGAATCTTTCGCACCAGCATGAGCACAGGATCATAAAATTCGTCAACCACGCGCTCCTTCAACGGAATGATCGCATTATCCGTGATGTGAATCTCCTCTGGACACACTTCCGTGCAGCACTTCGTAATGTTGCACAAGCCGATGCCGAGTTCTTCTTTGAGCATGCGCGTGCGAGACTTCGAATCGAGAGGATGCATTTCGAGCGCCGCCACCCGGACGAAGAACCGTGGTCCCGCAAACTGCTCCATCTCCTCGTGCTCGCGGAGTACGTGGCACACATCCTGGCATAGGAAGCATTCAATGCACTTACGAAACTCCTGCGCCCGATCCACATCTTCCTGGTAGATTTTCCAGTCGGTGCCGGGGCGAGGCTCGAATGGCGGAATTTTCTTGTTCACGCGGTAATTCCAGGAAACGTCGGTGACCAGGTCTTTGATCACAGGGAACGCTTTCATGGGCTGAACTGTGATGGGCTTGTCCAGGGGTAGCGCGTCCATGCGGGTTTTGCAAGTGAGCCGAGGCCGGCCATTGACTTCTGCCGAGCACGAGCCGCACTTTCCTGCCTTGCAATTCCAGCGTACTGCCAGATCGGGCGCTTGGTGCGCCTGGATATGGTGGAGCGCATCCAGCACGACCATCCCCGGGGCAATCGGGACGCGGTACGTGGCGGGCTGCCCACCTTCGCGGTCTCCCCGGAATACTTCGAAGATTGCTTCCGCCATCGCGCCTCCGCTGTTCTTCTTATTTCTCTTCCGCAACCAGTTGCTTCAAGTCGCCCGGCAATTCCGGCACCGCTGATTGGCGCAGCATCATTGCGCTTCCCTCGCGAACGATCACATTATTCTTCGTTCCCCAGGTTGCATCAAGGCCGGGATGATCAATCCGGCTGTGCGCTCCGCGGCTCTCTTCGCGCGCCAGTGCGCTGCGCGTTACCGCCTCGGAAACCGTCAGCATCGCCTTTAGGTCCTGCGCCAAATGCCAGCCCGGATTGAACAACCGCGAGCCTTCCACGCTCACGCGCCCGGCGCGCTCCTTCAGTTTCTCCAATTCCTCCAATGCACGAATCAAGTCTTCTTTATTGCGAAAGATGCCGACCAGATTCTGCATGGTTTCCTGCAAATCGCGATGAACCGTATATGGACTCTCACCGGCGTCGCGCTCGAAGGGCGCCAGCATCTCGCGCGCGGCCTCTTCGATCTGTCCCGAGTCGAGGGCCGTGGTTGATACGTGATTCGCGTGTTCGGCGGCGGCCATTCCCGCGCGGCGGCCGAAGACGAGCAGATCCGAAAGAGAATTGCCGCCCAGCCGGTTTGCGCCATGCAGCCCGGCTGCCGCCTCACCAGCTGCAAACAGTCCCGACACCGACGACTTAGCGGTTTCCGCATCCACGCGAATGCCTCCCATCATGTAATGGCAGGTTGGTCCTACTTCCATCGGCCCCTTGGTGATGTCTACATCCGCGAGTTCCTTGAATTGGTGATACATGCTAGGCAGCTTTTTCTTCACATAGTCGGCGGGCTTTTGCGAGATGTCGAGATAGGCTCCGCCGTGTTCCGTGCCACGGCCCTCGCGTACCTCCGTATAGATCGCACGCGCCACCACGTCGCGGGTAGATAGATCCAGCTTTTTCGGATCGTACTTCTCCATGAAGCGCTGGCCCAGTTTGTTGCGGAGAACGCCTCCTTCGCCGCGAACCGCCTCGGTAACCAGAATCCCCTGCACGCCCGGAGGCCACACCATGCCTGTGGGATGAAACTGCACAAATTCCATGTCCATCAGTTCAGCGCCGGCGCCGTAGGCGAGCGCCATCCCGTCGCCGGTGTACTCCCACGAATTGGAGGTAATCTTCCACGCCTTGCCAATGCCGCCGGTGGCCATGACAATCGACTTGGCTCGAAACACCACAAATCGCCCCTGCTCACGCCAGTAGCCGAATGCCCCAGCGACGCGATCCCCATCCTTGAGCAAGCGGCTGATCGTGCACTCCATGTAGACGTCGATCCCCAATTGCACGCCGCGGTCTTGCAGAGTGCGGATCATTTCCAGGCCTGTACGGTCGCCCACGTGACACAACCGGCGGAAGGTGTGCCCGCCGAAGGCGCGCTGCAGTATCTGTCCGTCTTCGGTGCGATCAAAAAGTGCTCCCCATTGCTCCAGTTCTCGCACGCGCTCGGGAGCTTCCTGGGCATGGATTTGCGCCATGCGCCAGTTGTTGAGCAGCTTGCCGCCGCGCATGGTATCGCGGAAATGAGTGCGCCAGTCGTCCGCAGTGTCCACATTCGCCATCGCTGCGGCGATTCCCCCCTCCGCCATCACGGTATGTGCCTTGCCGAGGAGCGATTTGCAAACTACTCCCACTCTCGCGCCCTGCGCCAAAGCTCCGAGAGCCGCTCGCAGGCCCGCACCGCCAGCGCCGATGATCAACACATCGTGTTCGTGAGTTTCGTATTCTGTCGTCACAAAAGTCTCACATCGGTTATTGCGCCACTGGCAACCAGCCGGACGTACAGGTCCGTAAGCCCCACCGTGATCAAACTGATCCAGGCATAAAGCATGTGGCGCTCATTCAAGACGCTCAACCAACGCCACGCGCTATGGCGCGGGCCTCCAAAGGCCACGCAGGAAAAGCAGTCCAGCTTTCCACCTACAAGGTGGCGAAGCGAGTGGCAGGACAAGGCGTAAATCGTCAGCAGGATTACGTTGAACAACAGGACAAGAGTGCCGACCCCCACTCCGATTCGTCCATCAAAAAAGAAAGCGCGGAAGGCGTCACGCCAAAGAAAGANNGCGGTCTCGCCCCGATAGCGGTGCTTCCTGAGTTCGCTGACTGCGCACGCGGGCGGATCGAGAAAAAAGGCCCGGTAGTAAGCCTTCCGGTAGTAGTAACAGGTGACCCGGAATCCCAAAGGGAAAATCAAAATCAGCAGCGCTGGAGAGAGCGGCCACCATCGATGATGGGGATCGATGAGCGGCGAATAAAACGGAGAAAGATACGGCCCCCATTCATAATAGTTTCCTTCGAAGGCACGCAGAGTGGCATAAATTCCGAATGCGCCGAGCAGAACAATTACCGGCAATAACTCAAGCCACCACGCATCCCGCCGCATTGTGCCGCCGAGATGGCGCTCTCCCCTTGTGGTTGAACCTGCCGCCATAGAAGCACCGCCTCAACTGGTACATAGAGTAAACAGAAAAATAGTTCTCAAGTCAAAAATGTCCAGTCCAGCCGCACAAGATCATAAACAAATACACTCTTTAGTCCAGGGCAAGACGACTCCATGCGCAAGAGATCCCGAGCAGAATTCCTTCTGGTGGAGTTTTCCCGTCGTGTCCGCCGCAGNNGAAATTCACCTATAATCCGCTACCTGAGCGTTAACTATGGGAGCACTTCTTCGTCAGCAGGCGAGCCAACTCAGAGCAAAGCAGTATTCGATAGCGATCGTCACAGAGAAAGGAACGTCCTTCCCTGAGATCGGCCGCTACCTTGCGCCCACCTTCAGGACCGTCCTGGCCCGCACCGAAGACCAAATCCAAGCGGCAGTGCATGACTTCGGAGTGCACGGGATGGTGTTCAATCTCGACTGCATCGGTGCGGGAGCGGCAGACGGCATTGAGGTCCTGCAGGAAATCCGCAAGCTGCGCGAAGACATGGTGCTGGTGGCGCTCACGAAGTCGACCAACAGCGAGATCCCGCTGAAAGCGAGCCAGGCTGGGGCGGACGAGTTCTTTCTCGACTCGATGGACTTCAGCCAGTTGCCCGGCGTACTGCTGGGAGCGATCGAGAAGCGCGCGCTGCAGTTCGAAGGGCGTTGGCTGCTCGACCAGGTGGAAAGTAAATCAGCCTTTTGCGGGCTGATTGGCGGCAGCGAGGCCATGCANNGTCGCCCAGGCCATTGTGCAGTCTGGAAACCGGCAGGGCAAGCCGTTCGTGTGCCTGAACTGCTCGGCCCTGCCCGAGAGCCTGATCGAGTCGGAACTGTTCGGATACGAACGAGGGGCCTTCACGGGAGCGGAGGGCGCCAAACCCGGACTGATCGAGATGGCGCACGGTGGCACGCTGTTTCTGGACGAGATTACCACGCTGAACAATCCGCTGCAGAGCAAGCTGCTGCGCATTCTTCAAGACCGCTGCGTGCAGCGCCTGGGAGGCCGGTCATCACGCAAAATCGACTTCCGCCTGATTACGGCGACTAATGATGACCTGGAAGACATGATGCGGAATGGCCGTTTCCGCGAGGATCTTTACTACCGTATCAACGTAGTGCCGATCCCNNGCCCATCAAGCAACTGCAGCCCGACGTGATGCATATCCTGGAGGACTACCCCTGGCCGGGCAATGTTCGGGAGCTGGAGAACGTGGTACAGCGCATGGTCGTGATCAACGACGTCCCGCTGATCACACCCCAACACCTTCCGCACCAACTTCTCCGCTCCAGCGCGGCCAGCCACGAGGCCATCCTGGTCCCGGAAGAGGGGGTGGACTTTGACGCCGAGATGGAAAAGATCCAGATCGCTTATCTCAATGCCGCCCTGCGCCGGACTGAGGGCAAGAAATCCGCGGCAGCCGCTCTGCTGAATATCGACCCTCAACGTATGAAGTACCTCTGCCGAAAGCTGAAGCTTTAGCCGTTCCGACGATAGCCAAGGTTAAAAATTAACCAAACGGCGGTGAATAATTAACCGGAAGGGAATTTTTCACCGTCCGGGAACGATTCCAAAGTTCAGTGCCGCGACCTCTAAGCGGTTGTGATTGTTAGACTTGGCTTCCAAGGCGCTTTGCGATACGGTTTGGCATGATCCGTGCTCTAGACCATAACGTTCAGTAATCAAAAATTCAGCATCAACGAGGAGCGCATCGTGACGATTAAAAAGAAATCACTGATCAATTCCCTGAGCACCACCAAGAAAGCCACCGTAGCCAGCTCGTCGCCAGCAGGTTCAGTGACCGCCGGAGCTATGAAGCCTGGTGTAGCGAAGCTTGGTGTGGCGAAGATATAGCCGCTTGGCTGAAAGGTATATGCCGGAGTTTTCAGAGGGGCCACCTACTACGGGCGGCCTCTTCTTTTTCTACCAGAATTTACGCCCAAAGAAATCCTTGACCGACTGGCCCGCTAGGCCGGCAAGACTCCGGCGGCGGCCGTACAACCGGGCAGTTCCCGTCATTCCAGGCCGCATCGGGCCGCTCGGGTTTTCCACCAGCAACTCAAACACGTAAAACCTGGGCGGACGCTGCCCTTTGAATTTACTCAGGTCGATCAACGCTGGGGCGATGTCAGAAGACATCGGTTCGACGGCGAGGGTTCGTGCGTCGCGCCTGCCCCACAGTCCATCCACCTGCAGGCGTGCCGCAGAGTCAGGACCGAACTTGTACATCTCAAACTCCGATATATAGATGCGGGCTCTCAGGCGGCTGAGGTCGGCCACCTCGGCCAGTTCAGTGCCTTCCACCACATAGCTTCCCACTTTATCGCCCACCCGCGGAGTCGTGACCTGCCCCGCAATCGGAGTCTTTACCTCCAGGTTGGTGACTTCGGAAGTGAAATCGCTGGTCTGCTGGCCCAGGCGATCCCGTTCCTTTTCGGCAGAACCATAGTCAGCGTAGCGAAGGAGGGTGGAATCTGCTTTGTGCGCTGCCGTTTCCAACTCCGACTGGCTGCGCGCCAGCTTGGAGTCCAGAGGCACATTGCGGAGCTGGACTATGGGTGCGCCTGCCTCGACCCGCTGACCTTCATCGGCATAGACCCGGGTGACCGTCCCCGGCACGAGCGCCCGGAGCACGGACAAGTTCGCCGGTTCAAGGACGAATCTTCCAACCGCCGACTCATGCCAAACCGGCAGCAGCAAGAAGACAATGCCTGCGGCAGAGAGAACCACCTTGCGCGCCGGCGTGAACCATGCCTTTACGCGATCTTTCTTGTCCAGATAGACGAATTTCATAAAGTTCCACAGTGTGCGAAGTCGAGCCCGAAAAATCAGGTAAGCCGTACCTAGTTCAAAAAGGAAGCCCCAGTCGGCGCTGAGGTTGCGCGCGATATTGCCGATGAAGGAAGCGAAAACGTACAAGACCGAGTAACTGTATAACCCTGAAAGAATCGCGTAAACCACATATCCCGGACGACGGCGCGCGGGGACATAGGGCACTTCAACGGGCAGACGCCAGACATTCCGTTTTACCCATGTCGAGAGGTACAGCGAGGATGCTTCTTTCAGGTCCGAAATCCCCAACAGGTCGCAGATAATGTAGTAGCCATCGAGCTTCATGAGGGGGTTCCAGTTGATCAGAACCACCGCGATCCCCGTAAATAGGATGATGGTGTAAGCAACATCGTGGACCGCCGTATTGGGCGCCGTCCCCCACCAGATAGGAGTTACCAGAGCGCAGATAACGAGCTCGGCCCAGACGCCTGAAACCGCGATCATCAGCCGCTGGAAGCGGTTGGCCTTCACTTCACCCGCGGTCGTATCGGTGTAGAAAGCTGGGGTGAGATAAATCAGCAGGAACCCCATGGCCGGAACCGGCGCTCCGTAGTGCTTGCAGGTGAGTCCATGCCCGATCTCGTGGATGCAGAGCAGCACCGAGGCGATGATCCAGAAGGCAGCAACGTCAAACCAGCTCTTGTCGGCGAAGTTATAGACCTCCAGCGTGTCCCGCCCCACTTCGCTCCAGTGAGTTATGAAGATCCCCGCCGTGAAGGCAAATGCCAGCAGCGTCAGCACCGTGAACCAGGGGGTGTACATGAAGCTGATTTGACGGTATAGCCAGGTCAGAAACCGGTCGGGGTTAACCGCGGGGAACTTGATTTCCGAGAGGTCCCCCCATTTCTTCTTCTGCAGTCGCCGCCTCTCATCAGCGGTCTTTTGCATCAGCTTGATATTTTTTTCCTGCGGAGTGCGGTACCAAAAGTTCATCGCGTCGATTTCCGCAGCGAAGTCCCGAACCGCTTCCTCCGAGTAGGCAACACCGGCTTCACGGGAGCAGAGTTCGGCCAGTTCGGCGTAGGAAACCTGGCCGTCGAAAAGCTGGATCATAGCCCAGCTTTCAGGAGGAAAGGTAAACATCGCATCCACTCCCGGCACATAAGCTCGGATTACCGGCTTCCCCTCTTCGATGTGTTCCTTAAATACGACGTCTGGATGCACGCGGGGAGGACGCTGGCTCACGAGCTTCGCGGGTAGCTCGGGGAGTGCGACGTTGAGCGCCTGAGTGATGTTCATCGCAAATTGTCGAGGCTCACGCTCGCGTCCAAGCCGGGCCGCAGCGGACCCGGTTTCCCTTCAAGTTCTACGGTAACTTCGATCGTGCTGCTGGCAGGATCGACGACCGGACTCACTTCCAGCACTCTGACCTTGTATCTTTGGCCGGGCAGAACCGGAATCGTCATCGGCAGTACTTGGCCCTTTTGGATTCGCCCGATGAACTTTTCAGGCAAAGTGAACCGCATGCCCAACGGGCCCTCGGCCGTGACCCAGAACAACCGGTCTCCCTTGGCAACCTGTTGTCCCTGGCGCACGTAGCGGCGAGCCACCACTCCAGAAAAGGGAGCGCGGATCTGGGTCTTGTCTAGTTCCAGTTCAAGGGAACGCTCTGACTGGCTGTCATCAGTGAGCAACTCGCGAACGCGCCGGACATCCCATGTTTCCGATTCCGCCTTGAACTTGGCGTGCTCGAGTTGCTCATTGCTGATGATATGGGCGTCCCACATTTTCTGGGCGCGTTCGTAGTCCGCCTGCATGACCTTAGATTCGGCTTCCCAGTTCTTCAAGTCAGCTTCAGTGCTGCGGGTCTTGGCTCGTGCCGCTTCCAAGTTTGCGGTCAGTTGCCGGCCATCCAGCCGCGCCAGCAGATCCCCGGAGTTAACGCGAGCCCCTACCTCGGCGTAAAGGTCTGCGATGACTCCCTCGCGCTGCGCCAGCAGATCCAACTGGTGTTCCACAAGTAAGGGACCGGTGACTGTGAAGGCATTCTCACTTTTTGAATCGGCGGTCGGGGCAGCAGGGGTTGGGGTTGCGGAAGAGGAAGGAGACGTAGCCGCGGCAACGCTCTCGGGACTCTTATCGGAACAGGCCGCCAGTGCCAGCAAAGTCAGCAGCAGCAGTTTCAAAGATAGACGATTCGGTTCCAGGGATTGCATTTTCTTAAACTCCAAACCACGACCAGACTTTTGAGTAAAGCCATAACAAAGGTCCACGGAGGAGGACATAGCCTGCTGGATACCACCCTATACGCAGCTTTCCGCGTCCTTCCATGCCCGCGCGAATCGATCCGCCGGGGTTAGCTACGGCGACGCGAGCGAAGAATACGCGTGAATCTCCCACCAGAGTTCCCTTAGGGCTGACGATCATCACGTCGCCGCGGAAAACCCGGGTGGGAAAACTGTTGAGCTTGACAGAGGCATGTGACCCTGCGCGAACCAAAGCGGCATCGGCATCGTCGATCGCGACATCCACGATAGTCCGGGATGTATCGACGACTTCAGCAAACGTGTCCCCGTGCTGCAATCGCCTACCCACCATATTTTCCACGCGCGGTGTCGCTACAATGCCATCAATCGGCGAACGCAGCCGCATTTTGTCCAGTAACTCCTGATCCCTCGTGACCTCGGACTTCCAGTAGTCGGCCTGACCGCGCTGAATGCCGGCCTCGCTGCCGTCGCTGGCTGCCAGTGCACGGTTCATCTGCAGCAGCACGGTTTGGTACTTAGCTTCGGCCTGAGCCAGGGCGGCCCGAGCCTCCCAGTCCGCGAGTTCGGCCACGACCTGGTCGCGGGCGACGTGCTCGCCCTCACGAACGTACACCTTACTGACCACCCCTTCGACTTCGGGCTGTACTTGTGCCGAGTGCACTGGAGCCGCGAGCGCGTCTCCGTCCACTCGCAAGGGCCAAGGGAATCCCACAAGGAAGATCACGACCGCGGCGGCCGCCACCACCATGAGGGTGCGACGGCGTTTTTCCATGGCCATAAACTTCCGCTTCCTCTCGAGTAGGGGCTCGAGCACGGAAATAAACGGCACTTCCTTGTACATCTGCGCATTTCGCAACGAAACTGTGGCCTGTCCGGCGAGCACCTGCAGAATTTCCACGTGGGCGGGGGTAAGAAAATCAGGGTTTACGCTCTCGACGCCCAGTATGCCGACTCGCCCGGTATCGTCAGAGAGCGGGATCGCGTAAAACGCCCGCATCCCCGAAGCTTCGAAATAGCTTCTGAACTTCGCGCGCGTCTCTTCGCGTGCGGCGTCAATTTCGGCGCCGTGCTGCCGAACGTGCACCACCTCTTCGGAAAGCATTGCCCAGCGAAGGATGTCGTTGAGCGGGGAAACGTCAGGGGCGTTGGCGTCAAACTGCGTGAGCCCAGTGAGGGCGCTGAGTTTGTACTTTCCACCGTGCACGAGGGCGACGGCAGCACGCTCGTAGGGGATCACTGCCTGCGGCGCGTTGACAATGGTCTGCAGAACACGTTCCAGATTTAGAGTAGAGGTGATCTCGTGGCTGATGGTCACCAGCATTTCCAGGATCTCCACTTTGCGCTCGGCCATCAGGAGGCTTGCATTATGGAGGGCGATGCTTGCCGTTTCGTTCAGACTGCCGAGCGCGAAGAGGTCGTCGTCATCAAAAGGCGTTCCGTCGAGACGGTTGACCGCTTCCACCACGCCGACCAGATATTCCTTGTCGAGCATAGGGGCGACCACGATGGACTCGACTCGCCCCTCCTGCGTGTTCAGGTTACGACGAACCAGCCGTTCGTCCTCGGGATCTGTAATCAGCACAGTTTCCCCGTTGTCGGAGATGTCACCGGCGATCCCTTCGCCTCCTTTTTGTGGCATTCCTTGCCGGGTGGTCGGATCCCTGCCCGCCTGTTGCATCAGTAAGAGGCTTCCATCCCCTTGAACCATCCACACGTTGACCGCCCGGCACTCGAGCGTCTCGCAGATTTTCGATGCGATGATGGGGAGAAGCTGATCCATCTCGAGAGTGGAGCTGAACACCTTCTCAATGTCGTAGAAGTGAGTGAGGCGGCTGATCGAGGTCAGAGAGTTGTGGCGCTCGACTTCATACTGCCGCGCGGCATTCAGGGCAGAACCGGCCAGCTCGGCCACGCCTTGCAAGACATTGAGTTGGATTTCGGCCAGTGGCGCTTCGAAGCTTAGAATCTCGATGGCGCCGATCAAGGCATCATTGACTACGAGGGGAAGGTATGCCAGAGACTGCAGAGTCTTGCGAACGTTGAGATGGGCGTACTGCTCGCGGATAAGGGTCTTGCCGGCGAGCAGGAGGGGTTCGGAGCTGCCGGCAAGGGTGCCAAGCATGCCGGCATCGAGGGGAACCGTTTCATCCGGCGCGGCGTCGCCGACCGTGCCGTGCACGGTCCAGACTTCTCCCTCGGCGGTAGCGGAGACCATATAGACGTTGACGGCAGAACCGGGCAGTAGGTCGGCGAGCGAGCGCGCAATGATGCGCGCCCGGGGGGCGATCTCCCGTGCCTCCAGAAGACGAACGGAGATCGCAGCGATGTCTAGAACTATATTGGGGCTTTGAGTTGCCATGAAGCTCGCCGCGGAATGCTACGATACTCTTATTAAGTCCGGGGAGGCACCAGTCCCAACTTGCAAATTCGCTGAGCTTCCTCTAAGTTGAGCGTGCACTTTAGCAGACGGATGGGAGGCTGTCAACGGATCCCAGGTTGCGCCGGTTTCCCGAGGTGAGGCCACAGTGGACATCGAACTTCGCAGTATGGGCCAGGTAAAGCTGATCAAGTTGCGCGGCAGGCTGAATCTGGGTGACTCGGTAGATCGCCTTCGAGAAACTCTGGACGATCTGATGGGCAGCGGCGATACGCGCATTGTGTTGGACCTGTGCGAAGTGCCCTGGATCGATTCCAGCGGGATCGGTTTGCTGGTCAAGATCCTGACTTCCGCCAAGCAGCGGGGTGGATCGATCAAGCTGCTCAACCCTTCGAAATTTACTGTCCAGACCTTGAAGATGATCTCCCTACTGGACCTGTTCGAGATCTTTCAAGACCAGCAAGAGGCTGTAGCCTCATTCGCTTAGAGTTCATCAGCGACCGGATGTCGACCGTATCCAAACTCGTCAGCGAATGCGAGCTTGTTTTGTCAGCAGCGCCATCAACCGCTCTTCTAAGTGCAATCCGTCTTCCTATTTCGCCATGTTCGTTCGACCACTGCCAGAGGGCACCGCTGATTGTTATGCTTGAAATTTTCGCGCGTTTGAATTAGTTTGTCTTCCTGCCTATGACCGCCGCACGCTAGTTCCGCGAACTTGCAGCTTTGAGCGAAGATGCGCCAAAGTGTGCGCGCATTTCGTTCTGTCTAGTTATTGCTTCCTCAATCCAGAAAGGATTCCTAACATGCAATTCGTGGATAAAGCATTGGCGCGCCGCTTTGAGGCGTGCGAAGAGATGCCGCAAGTGTTCTATGCGCGGGTGTTCCAGAAAACTCGACCTGCGATTGGAGCTGCGGAGGAAGAGATCTGTGGCGGGCACATGATATTCGCCGGTCTGGGATCACCCATCGGCCGGGCGACCGGCGTGGGCCTGGACCGGCAGTTTACCGCGGGGGACCTGGATCGCGTGGAGCAGTTCTATCGTTCGCACAAAGCTCCATCGCAAGTGGATCTGTGTCCGCTGCACGAGGCGGCTGTGTTTGAGATGTTCAGGGAGCGCAGGTACGGCATCGCGGAACTGAATAACGTGCTCTACCGGCGGCTGGATCGCGACGAGGAGTTTGCGGGGGCGCCGGCAGGGTGCAAGATTCGCCGCGGTCTTCGAGAAGAGGCGGAGACATCGTCGGCCATCGTGGAGCGCGCATTCTTTCCCGATGGTGCACCCGAGGCCTTCACGGGCCTGCTCACGCCACTCTACCAGATGGAGGGCGCTGTGACTTTTGTTGCCTGTATCGCAGGCAAAATGGCGGCTTGCGGGGCGGGGCTCGTCATTCCAGAACACCGGATATTCGCAGTGTGCGGGGCCGGAACACTGGCCGAGTTCCGCGGGCGGGGGTTGCAGACGGCTCTGCTACGCGCCCGCCTGGCGGCAGCGGCCGAGGCAGGGTGCCAGTATGCCGTTGTGGTCACGCAGGGCGGGACAACCTCGCAGCGCAACTGCGAGCGGCTGGGATTTCGCGTGGCTTACAGCAAGGTGACGGTGAT
>PLKR01000275.1:13200-15535 GCA_003140655.1 Acidobacteriaceae bacterium
CGACCGAGAACCTGCAGTGGGGTGACGATCTCTGCTTCAAAATCGGCGGGAAGATTTTTGCGATCGTCAGCCTGGACAATCCGCGAGTTTGCTTCAAGTGCACGCCGGAGATTTTTGCCGAGCTGATTGAGCGCGAGGACATTCATCCGGCGCCGTATGTGGGGCGCTACAAGTGGGTGATGCTGGACCGGCTGGATGCGGTTCGTTGGGACGAACTACGGCATCTGATCCGGCAGTCGTATGAGATGGTGGCTGCGAAGGCGCCGGGAAAGAAGGGCGGGAAGACGAGAGGTGTTTCTCAGCGCGCGCATCTGAAGAAGACGAAGAGGGTTTGAGATTCTGCTCGTGGATAGAGTTGGCGGGCAAGAGTGCCCGCCCCACACAGACCTCTCACACGAGCAACCTGATTTGACTCTGCTTGCCGCCCTCGGCTAGCCTCAAGAGTTCGCCCGTTCCTGGACATCTTCGACCTTCATGCGATTCCGGCACAGATCATTGATTTTGCTGCTGATGGTGGCGGTTGCGGTGTTCGCAGCGCCCGCTGCCTTCGGGTCCACGGAGCCAGTGCACGCGGCTCACGGCATCGTAGTCAGCATTCACCAATTGGCCTCGCAGGCCGGAGTCGAGATCATGCAGGCTGGCGGCAATGCGATCGATGCCGCAGTGGCTACAGGATTTGCGCTGGCGGTGGTGCATCCGCCGGCGGGAAATTTGGGCGGCGGCGGATTCATGCTGGTGCGGATGGCCGACGGCAAAGTTCATTTCCTCGACTACCGCGAGAAGGCTCCGGCGGCGGCCAAACCCGACATGTATCTGGACGCGCAGGGCGCCGTGATCGAGGGTGCTAGCGAGTACGGATACAAAGCGATTGGCGTGCCAGGATCGGTTGCGGGCATGGTTTACGCCGAGCAGAAATACGGCAAGCTGCCGCTGAGGCAAGTGATGGCTCCGGCGATCCGGCTGGCGCGCGAGGGTTATGCACTGACTTGGGGAGAGGCTCGCGATTTGCAGGATGATAAGTACCTGGGGAGGTTTGCTGAGTCGCGGCGAATCTTTCAGCGTGACGGCAACTACTACCAGCCCGGCGAGATTTTCCGCCAGCCTGACCTGGCGCGAACGCTGGAGCGGATTGCCGCCAAGCCGGATGACTTTTATCACGGCGCCCTGGCGCGGCAGCTGGCGGCAGCGATGCAGAAAGGCGGAGGACTGATCACGGTTGACGATCTGGCGCGCTACGAGGTGAAAGAACGCGAGCCGGTTCGGGGGACGTATCGCGGATATGAAATCGTCAGCGCGCCGCCGCCGTCCTCCGGCGGGACGGTTTTGATTGAATCGCTGAATATTCTGGAAGGATACGATCTTACCAAGCTCGGGCGGTCGGCGCAGTCGATTCACTTCACCACAGAAGCATTCCGGCGGGCGTTTTTCGATCGGGCGGAATTCATGGGAGATCCTGACTTTTCGAAGATTCCCGTGGCGCAACTCATCGACAAGAAATACGCGGCAGCGTGGCGCGAATCTATCGATGCGGACCGCGCCAGCGCCAGCAAAGAGTTGAAGCGGCCCGCGATTTTCAGCGAGCTTGAGCAATATGCCGCTTCTCATCCCCAGCCGGTGACGAATCATGAGTCGCCGCACACCACGCACTACTCCGTGGTGGATGCGGAGGGAAACGCAGTTGCGGTCACGACCACCATCAACGACTGGTTTGGATCGCGGGTTACAGCGGAGGGCTTGGGGTTCTTGTTGAACGACGAGATGGACGATTTCTCCGCCAAGCCCGGCGTGCCGAATGCTGATGGATTGATTCAGGGCGCGGCCAATGCTATTGGGCCAGGGAAACGGCCGTTGTCGTCGATGACACCGACTATCGTTGTGCGGGACGGTAAGACATTTCTGGTGCTGGGTTCGCCCGGCAGTTCGAAAATCATTACGACGGTGGCCAATGTTCTGATGGGGGTGATTGATTACGGAATGAACATCCAGGAAGCGGTGAACGCTCCGCGCTATCACAATCAGTGGCTGCCGGACACGTTGAACGTCGAGCAATGGTTTTCGCCGGATACAGTGCAAGCGCTGCAGAAGATGGGATACAACGTGCAGATCGGACTGCACAATGGGAAGGACGTATCTCCGTACTGGAGCGATGCGGAGTGCATCGCCGTCGACCCGAAGACTGGCGAACGGCTGGGCGCGAGCGATGGCAGNNGCCGCTGATTTTCCTGGGTTCTAATCAGCAATCAGCAATCAACAATTCTTCAAGGACGATCATGTTGAAAGCGGTATCGACGTATCTGTACGTGAAAGAGCGGCTGCATCCTGGAATTCTGGACGG